>JALWYR010000051.1 GCA_027003085.1 Flavobacteriales bacterium | reverse complement strand
CAGCAGTCTTACCCCTTTTCCCTTCCTTTTTTCGATTAACATTTTTCATCTTCAAGTTTACGTTTCTTTTACGGTTTATTTCCTGATGCAAATATAGAATGACACTGCTGTGCTACTGTAAATATTGAAGGCGAAAACCGCATTGCGGGTATAACAAAGAAAGGCAAACCGGAGCCCCTGGATTCCCGCTTTCGCGGGAATGACATATAGGGGCAACACGGGGAAAACCCACTCCGTCGGTATTATGCTCGCCCTTTGGGTATTGATAGAAAAAATCCAAGATTCGCGAAGCGAATAAAAGAATCTTCTCCACCAAAATAAGCGGGCAAAATTTGGAAATCCGGGGCGCTTGGTATCGAACACCGATTATTCGAACACCGGTATGGGCATTGAAAAAATTCGGAAACCTTAAAGTACCGATCGTTAATCGGTGTTCTCCTACTGCAAACATTGAAGGAGAATAGCAAATACAACAAAACCACTATGCCCGTAACCCCGATTATTGACCGGGATGGTAGGTGATGGCATTTACAAAGTCTAAAACCGTTTTTTCGGCGGGCACTTCAAGGCCCAAGAAGGGTTTGTGGGCCACCAAAAAGGCGATGATGTCGGACTGTTGCAAGGCGTCGGGAATGCCGGTAAGGGTGAGTTCTTCGTAGCTTTTGCCTTCCAGGTTGGGTTCCACGGCCACCACATTCATTCCTTGGGCCAACAGCATGCGCGCCACGGCCAGGGCGGGCGATTCGCGCAGGTCGTCGATGTCGGGCTTAAAGGCCAGGCCCATGGCGGCAATCAGGGGTTTGCGTCCATGTTTCATTTCGAATGCCAGAGCGGCATTTTTGATTTTTTCGGCCACCCAAAGCGTTTTGTAGTTATTGATTTGCCGGGCGGTGCGGATCAGCCGGGCTTGTTCGGTGTAGTCGTGAACGATAAACCAAGGGTCGATGGCAATGCAGTGGCCACCCACGCCAGTGCCGGGCCGCAAAATATTGACGCGCGGATGTTTGTTGGCCAAATCGATCAGTTCCCACACATTGATGCCGGCCGCATCGCTGATGAGCGAAAGTTCATTGGCAAAGGCAATTTGCACATCGCGCGAAGCGTTTTCGACCAGTTTGACCATTTCGGCCGTGCGCGCGTTGGTGGGGTAAAGGTTGCCGCGCACAAAATGGCGGTAGAAATCGATGGCCTTGCGGGTGGAGGTTTCGTCCAGCCCGCCTATGGCGCGGTCGTTGTGTTGGAGTTCGTAAAGGATACGTCCGGGCAACACGCGTTCGGGGCAATAGGCCATGGAAAAATCGCCGTCCAGGTCGGGACGTAGTTCGCGGAGCAGGGCAGCCATTTTTTCGGTGGTGCCCACGGGCGAAGTGGATTCGATGATGACCAAATTGCCTTTTTGGAGTTGGGGAGCCAAATTACGGATGGCACTTTCCACGTAGGACAGGTCGGGAATGTGTTCGTCGCCGCGGGTGGGTGTGGGCACGGCCACCACAAACACATCGGCGGGCACGGGCTTGGTGGTAGCGCGGAGCATACCGGCCTCGGTAACCTTTTTGACCAGTCCTTCAAGGTCGGGTTCCACGATGTGGATTTGGCCGCGGTTGACGGTTTCCACCACACGGGGATTGACGTCCACACCGGTTACGCGGAGTCCTTTGGAAGCCATCAGGGCGGAAGTGGGCAGGCCTATGTAGCCCAGTCCCATAACAACGACATGTGGTTTGGCGGTATTCATAGGAGCAAATAATTAATGGTGTTCGTAAAGCAAAAATTGCGCCAGGGATGGGAGCGGTTATGCGGCGGCCGCACGCCGTAGGCCTGCCACAGCGGCGGGGCTGACAGCGGGAAGACCCACCGCTGTGTTTTGCAGGGCAAGAGCGGGCGGCTGCCGCATTTGAGCGGACAGCCCGACGGCCCCGCATAGGCGTTGCAGCTGCAACGCCCTGAGGAGCGGCAAGCGCGAGGGCGCTCCGCCGGCCGAAGCGCTTGACGATGCGCCGCCGCGGCGCGCTTCGCGCGCCGGACGGCTTGCCTCCGGCAAGCCGTTGCGGGCCTCGGCCCGCCGGCGGCGCTCCGAAGGCAGGGGCCGGGGCGCCCGAAAAATAATATGTGGGCAGCGCCTGTTGCACTACGTGTTCAAGTTTAGGAAATAATCGGCAATACGTTCGGCCGCCCGGCCGTCGCCGTAAGGGTTGTGGGCGCGTTTCATACGGGTGTAAAGTTTT
>JALWYR010000050.1 GCA_027003085.1 Flavobacteriales bacterium | reverse complement strand
AAATCCTTGGCATCATTCTGCCTGATGGCTTGCAAGGTGGCCCAGGCCGCCGTCAAGCCGCCCAACCAACCCAAAACCCAACGAACAAGTGTTAATTCCCATCCGGTAGCCGAACGGAAAATGCCGGCCAAAACCAACAACATTCCCAATATGCCCATCTTGGACATGGCTCCCGAAAAAACGGCCGTAAACGACATGGGTGTTTTGGGATAAACGGCCGGCGCCCACACGTGAAGCGGAAGCACAGCGGCCTTAACAGCAAATCCCAAGAGCAACAAAACGGGAATATACCAGTTGCCGGACGAAAAACGGAATGCCCCTGCTGCCATCAAATCGCTAAACTCCAAGCTATGATATTGTCCCAAAGCCAACACGATGGCCGTGAGCATGGCATAAGCCCCGATGGCACTGAAAATAATATATTTGATTCCCTTGGTTTCCACACCATAGTAGGCATTGTATATGGCCAGCAAAAAGGACGTCCAGGTCATGATTTCCCAGAAAATGAAAAATGATAACAAATCCTTACTCACGGCCACTCCGAACATACCGGCCACACTGGTCAGGAATGATGCATAGAAATAGCCCTGACGTGCTTTGCCTTCCATATATTTGACCGAATACATCAAAGCCAAGGCCGAAAGACCCAATACAATCCAAGCAAAAAACCCGGCTAAGGCATCCGTTTCCCAGTGCATCGAAAAGCCCAATATCCGCCAACGGATAATTCCGCCCGGCAAAAAGGCGAAAGCGGCCGCGGCACCAAATCCGGCCAACATAGCCACCGGCCCCGTCCATTTGCGGTTTAAGTCATCGACGAAAAAAGCCGCCAAAGCCCCGATGATCAAAATCCCCAAAACGTATATGATTCCCATAATTTTTTTCTTTTAGGATAAATGAAGCACGGTTTGAATATAGGTTTGTTTATCCAGCAGGAACATACTTGCCCTGTGCAAGAACCCGGCAATCAGGTCGGGATATAAGCCCAACACGATGATTAATACGGCCAACGAAGTCATGGCCACCAAGGCCTGAATGCTCGGTTTGTGCGAAGCGGGCTCGCTTTCTTCCTTGGCAAAATAGATCCGCCCGATGACCCGCAGATAATAAGTCATCTCGATAACGGTTACGGCCAAAATGCCAATAATCAACGGCATCATTTGCTTGGCTCCCGCCGCTGTAAGGATGTAAAACTTACTCCAAAAACCCGAAAAAGGCGGAAAGCCCACAATGGCCAAGGCCCCCAAGGCAAACAGGAACGAAACATAGGGCAAACGCTTATGAATACCGTTGAGCGCACGCAATCGTTTGTCATTCAGATTGTAAATAAAATAACTCCCCGTCATAAAAAGCAAGCTCTTGATGATGGCATGGTTAATAATCAAAAACAAGGCGCCGAACAAAGCCGCTTCGCTACCTATCCCGAAAGCAATCATAGCCAACCCCATTTGCCCCATACTGGAATAGGCCAACATTCTTTTAAGGTTGGTTTGAGTAATAGCCGCCATTTCGGCAAACAACATGGTCAAAAAGCCCATCGCAATCAGGAATCCCGATACGGTTCCGTGGTCATATAACGTAAACCCTACCCGCGCCAAAGCATAAATGGCCGCCACGCCCAACACGGCGGCAAAAGCGGCACTTGTGGGCGAAGGTGCTTGTGAGTAAGCATCGGGCGCCCAGCCGTTGAGCGGAAACATTTCGGCTTCGGTGCCCAGGGAAATCAACAGGAATATCAAAGCCGTAACTTTTACGCCCGTAGCCACCGCAGGCATTCGCTCGGCGATTTGGGCCATATTCAAACTACCCGTTTGCGTGTAAATCAACAAAATGCCCAATAGCAGGAAAACCGATGCCATACTACCCAACAGCATATATTTGAAGCCCGCTTCGGCACCGTCGCGGTCGCGATAAAAGGCCGTCAGTGCGATGGCCGTAATACCGGTAATTTCCACAAACACAAACATATTGAACAAATCCCCGGTGAGGATAATGCCCAGCGAACCGGCCGCCATCATCATTTGCAAAATCTCGTAATACATCACCACCCCGCCCTTCAAGCTCCGCTTGAAACGGAAGCCGTATAGCCAAATCACAAAGGCCATAAACGACACCAGCATTACCAAAACGGCCGAAAAAGGCGTCATCACCAGGTTGATACCGAATGGCGGTTTCCAGCCGGCAATCACTTCAACGATGGGACCGCTACGAAAAACACGGTTCACCAATATCCACGAAACCGATAAATTATACAGGAAAACCACGCCGGGCACCACACGGGCGGCATCCCGATACAATTTGTTGAGCAAAGGTATCAGGAAAGCGGCTGCCAAGGGCGCGGCAATCAGATGAACGGGACTTACTACCATCGCAATCGATTTAATTGTTCCACATTGGCCGTTTTATGATGCCGGTAAAGCCGGATAACCAACGAAAGTGCCAAAGCCGTTACCGCAAATCCGATAACAATGGCCGTCAATACCAGCGCCTGCGGCACCGGATCCACCATTTTATCCGCCGCCGTTTCAAAGCCGGGCGAAAATATAGGCGCCGTATGATTCGTAACATATCCCACGCCCACAAAAAGCAGGTTTACACCCGAATCGATCAACGACAACCCGATAACCAGTTTGACAAGGTGTTTTTTGACCAACACGGCATAAAGCCCGATAAGGATCAGCGCCACGGCCGAACCGTAAACAATAATTTCCAACAGCGGGCGGTATTGCGAAATAATTTCTTGGTAATTACTCATTGCGTCGCGGTTTGGTATGAAGCAAAGTGTCCAACACGTTCGTGAGCTCGGTGCCCACTTTGATGCCGATAAATATGTAAATGAGCGGAATTAATCCACCGCTTATCAAATCGTTCAAACGGCCCGTCCAACCCGTGTTTTGCAAGAACGAACCGTAGCTAATCAAGCCGTAAACGCCGGTCAGCACAAAAGCCAATCCCGATAAACTTTCCAACCAAATCAACACATTGTGATTAACGTTAAACCGCTTGTAGGTGATAAACATCAGCAAAAATCCCGTGGCAATAATGGCCCCGCCCTGAAATCCACCGCCGGGCGTCAGATGCCCGTGAACAAACACATAGATACCCAGCATCAAAATAAGCGGAAACAGGATTTTGGCCCCCGTGCGCACCAACACGGACGACGGCAATTGAATGCGTTGCGGCAAATGGCCCTTTTCGGCGGCTTCCTCTTCTTCCTTGCGGCGGTAAAGAATACTGGCCAATCCCGTAGCGGCCAAAAACAACACGGTAACTTCGCCCAGGGTGTCGAAACCGCGAAAATTAACCACAATGGCCGTAACACTATTGGCCGTGTGTAAAGTTTCGGGCGAATGTTTCAGGTAAAAAGCCGACACACTTTGCGGATGATCCACATTGCCGATACGGTTTTGCCCGAAGGGCGCTTGCCGGAAGGCCTCGTAAACGGCCACTCCCAACACCAAGAGCAGGAAAACGACAAAACTGCGCTTAATCATTCCTTTTCGGTTTTAAAACGGTTGATCATATCCTCGGAATACTTGTCCTCGTCGCGGGTGGTATTCCGTATGGTGATAATAAAGATGATGGTGGTCAATGCAATGCCGATGGCCGCTTCGGTAATGGCCACATCGGGTGCTTGCAGCAGGTAAAAAAACACCGACAAGGCCAAGCTAACCACACCCGTGGCCAGCACGGCATAGAGCAAATCCTTCTGGACGGTGGCATAAACGGCCGCCGCCAACAAAACCACCGCCAAAACCACCAAGAGTATAAGCAAAATCATAGCGTCGATTTTTCGGTTTCGCGTGCTTTTTCCGCCGCCACTTCCTCGGCATAAGCATCTTCACCGCCTTCTTTCAAAAAAGGTTTTACACCGCTGCGGTGCGATGCCCGGGCCAGGGCGTGCGAACTCAACGGGTTGGAAAAAGCGATGAACAGCACGATGATAAACAACTTGACAAACCACTGCGGATGCACCAAGCCCACGCCCAAAATGGTGCTCATTGCGCCCAAAGTGCTGGCTTTGGTGCCCGCTTGCAAGCGGTTATACAAATCCGGCATACGGTAAATCCCCAGGGCACCCAAAAACAGAAACACGCTGCCCAAAAGTATCAGGAAAAGACCGGCGTAGTAAAGGATGTCGAAAATCCAATTCATAACACAAAGTTTATTATAGCGCCCTTTCGATAAACCGGGCGATAACGATGATTCCGATAAATCCCAGCACGGCATACACCAGGGCCAGGTCCACATAGATATACCGGCCGAAAACATAGGCCAGCAATACCAATCCGGCAATTCCGATAACCGACAGCGTGTCGGTGGCCACCGCGCGGTCGGCGGCGGTGGGTCCTTTCACAAAGCGCATCAGGCCCAGGAACAAGCCCAGCCCGATAAAAAACAAAGCAATATTGATTACGATAGCAGTCATTCGCCGTAGATTTTCAAAAGTATGCGTTCGAACGGCCAAGCCACTTCGCGGTAAACGGCATCGGGCTCGGTGGTTTTTACATCAATCCAATGAATGTAGTAGGTATCGTCCACCACATCCACGGTCAGTGTTCCGGGCGTGAGCGTGATGCTGTTGGCCAGCACCATACGGGCAAAGCGGTTTTTGAGCCGTGTTTTGAACTTTACCACACCCGGATTGATGGGCAATTGCGGACTCAACACCCGGCGGGCCACATCGAAATTGGCCTTGACCAGCGCCAGCAGGAAAACAAAAAAGTAGGCCACAAACCAAACGATGTGTTTGGGCGCAAAAAGTATCGGATCGCAGCATTCGAAGTAGCGCACCGTTACAAACGAAATAAGCGCCGCCACCACGGCACCCGTTATCCATTCGGCCGGTTGCAAACTGGTGGTAAATCCATACCACAGCAACCATATAATCAGGAAGGTATAAAGGTAGCGCGAAACGGACGGCTTCCGGGAAGTGTTCATCGAAATGCTTTTGTCTCAAAACTAAAAGCCGCCGCTTGGTTATGTTCTGCGTTTTATCAGTTTTTGTTCAAGTTTTCGTGTGGTAATTCTTTGGTTTTATGATATTTGACGGGTTTTTTGGTAACTAATATTTCACAAGATGTTTTGGGCGCCTCCCCGCACAAGTTCACGCCAGCCGCCGGACTTCGCCTCCGGCTTGTCCGGCGGCGCGTTCACTTGGCGGGGTCGCGTGCTCCGCTTTTATCTTGCCCGCCATCCGGCGGTTTTTGTAGGGCCGGCGCCGTGGTCTTCTTGTCGGAGCGGCGAAGCCCCCGCCGCCGGCACAAAAACATTCGCCGGCTGCCGCGCAAGGATACCGCTGCGCCCGCTGGCGCGGAAAAGGCCGGCAAAGCCGGCCTTCAATGTTTGCAGTAGGAGACCAATATCATTCCGACAAAGTTTTGCCGGCGTCAGCAAGGCAAAACGCCAGCCTGTCCCGCACCGAAGGTCGGGAAGGAATCTTTTCACGAATTGGACAATAGGAACCTAATATCCCGCCCCGGATGGAGTATTCGTGAAGAGATTTCTCCTCACTGCGTTCGTCGAAATGACACGCTGCTTCAATGTTTACAGTAGGAGACCGACGATTACCGGTCAGCGATTTAAAATTTCCGGATTTTTCAATTCCCCCGCTCCGCCGGTGTCTCCTGCCACCAACAGCATTATATACATTAACCTAGATCAAATGGCGCCTTTTCCCGCGCCGATAAATCGCTTTCCCGCGCGATAAATCGCGCGGCTACAATGATACATTCGGCCTCGGTTGATATGTCCGGGTTTATGATTAATTTTCTACTGCAAACATCAAAGGCGAAACCGCAGGGCGGGTTCGCCGCTCGCCGAGGAAACCGGAGGGTTCCGAGGCCCGCAAGGAGACCAAGCACCGAGCTTGCGAAGTGCGAAGGGCTCCGCAGCAAGTGGAGCGAGACCGTCAGGGCTCGCGGAACACCGGAGGGAGACAAGGCGCGGCATTTGCTTTGGCTTGTGGAAGCCGACGGCTCCCGAAGGGCGGAACAAGACAAGGGGCGCCGGCGCCGCGCGTGAGCGCGGGCCGGCGGCGCAAAAACAAAGCAGAATTCGACGGTCGTGGCGGTATTTTACCGCAGGATTGGATAAAAAGGTCTGCCGGAACAAATTTTGCGCCGCCGGCAGCGGAATTTTCATTCCGCCGCCGGCGCCCCAAAGGCTTGTGGAGCTGCGAAGGCAAACGCCCCCGGGCGGTTTCCGGAGCATTTACAATAATTGAAAGTCCACTTCCGTTTTACCTAACGATTATTCAAAAAATACCTAACTTTATTCCAAAACAAACACCCATGTTCATCCGACGCTTGCTATTATTATCCTTTATTGCTTTGATATCAGGTAGTTGTATCGAAAAAGTTACCAACATCCACCTGGACGAAGACGCCGGCGTTCCCGTCCTGTTTTCCGCATTGCGCAATGGCGATACCATCCGCGTTTTTACCGGCTACACGGCGGGTATTTTTGATTATAGCCCCGAAGAACAAGTGGAGCGCAATGCCCGGGTGGTGCTATTTCGCAACGGGACACCCGTAGACACCGCCACTCCCGGGCAGGACAATTATTCTTATTTTCACACGTTCCCCCAAGCCGGCACCACCTATCGCATCGAAGCGCATTTTCCCGGCGGAAAAATACTGAGCGGAGCCACCACATTCCCCGCCTCATTGCCCGTGCAACTCACCGGTTCGGAAATGCTTCAACTGAACGACCGGAAAGCATTTCATTTACGGCTTCACATTGCCGACCCGGCAGGAACGAACTATTACCTTTTTGTAGTTCGGCCCAATATGGATTATTGGAATGATAATTTGACCGAAAGCAGTGATTTTCCCACACCGCCCGGGACTCAAATAATCGAACCATACGGTTGGGGGCATACCATTTTGGCCCTTAGCGACCGCGGATTCGACGGCCGGGAAATGGATGTGAATTTATATTTCGATGCAACCGACATCGATGACACCAATGGCTTCGTATTTTACCAAGCCATTTGCGATGAGGCCTATTACGAATACTTAAAATATTTGAGCACCGGAGACTATTATTCCGGCGACCCGTTCGGCACAATGGAACACGAAAATCCGCACGGCAATGTGGACGGCGGATACGGTTTTGTGGGTTCACTGCTCCAACGAACCGATACCATTACGCCTTAAACCGGAAAACACTTTGATTTGTTGATGCATAAAGAATAAAAAATGAAAATACATCGTTCCCGTTTATTTCTACTATTACTGCTGATACCGGCCGGCACGCTTCAAATCAATGCCCAACAAGGCACGAAAAAAATAACGCTTTCGGGCTATGTGTATGACGCCCAAACGCGTGAACGGCTCCTGGATGCCGAAATCTATGCGCCTGCATCCGGCTTGGGCACCACGACCAACCGCTACGGTTTTTACAGTTTAACGCTGCCGGTCAAAGCCGACAGTGTGGAAATTTGGGCTTCGTTTACGGGCTACGAAATTCTCAAAACGAAAGTCCCGGCCCGGACCGCCCGCCTTGACCTCTACCTTCAACCGGGCGAAACCCTTTCCGAAGTAGTTATTAGGGCGCAGGGCGCCACCCATCAGGAACGCCGGGCCGAAATGAGTAAAATATCACTCAACGCATCCGAACTGCAAGCCGTTCCGGTCATCCTCTCCGAACCCGACCCCATCAAGGTGTTGCAAAAACTTCCGG
>JALWYR010000049.1 GCA_027003085.1 Flavobacteriales bacterium | reverse complement strand
CAATGCGGTTTCGCCTTCAATATTTACGGTAGCTGAACAATGTCATTCCGACGGAGTTTTGCCGGCGTCAGCAAGGCAAAACGACGAGGAATCTCTTCACGGATTGGACAATAGGAACGTGGAATTCCGCTCCGGATGAAGCATCCGTGTTGAGATTTCTTCCCGACATTGCTGCGCAATGTACGGGACAGGTTAGTCGCGCCCTTCGGGCGCTCCATCGAAATGAAACGCTGCTTTAATGTTTACAGTAGTAGACAAACATAAACCCGGATGTTTCAACCAAAGCCGGATTCCCCATTGTAGCCGCGCGATTTATCGCGCGGAAAAGCGATTTATCGCGCAGAAAACTATTTATCGCACGCCAAACGCGCCAGGGATGGGAGCGGTTATGCGGCGAAGGGGCGGATGGCGGCGTCGCTTCAAGCATACAATATCCATTTTCCCATATTTCATACTTGAAGCGACGCCCTTTTGCGCCGCCGGCAGGGGCTCGCAGCGCAAGAGCTCATGGCGGCGGCATTGCAAAAGCCAACGCACCCGAGCCGCATTTGAGCGGACAGCCCGGTCCCGCCAAGTGAACGCGCTGCGATGCGGAGCAGCGCAGCTTGCGTGAACTTGTGCGGGAGGCGCCCGAAAAAGATTGCCCGTCAAACACAAATACCCGGGCTTTGCGGGATTTGGTTTAACTTTGTTTGCAATCGACACATTATGGCTTGGCGTAATTATTGGTGGATAGGCTTGCATGCGATTTTGGGCTTGGCAGCGGTGTATGTGCCTGTTTTGGCCAAACTATACGCTTGGAGTTTGATATTGGGTGTGTTTGTGTTGGTAATTATAGCCAGGGACTGGAAAACACTGGTATTTGCTGCGGCCTATGTTACCGGTGCAGAAGTGTTTACGCGCATGAGCCACGGATTGTTTTTCTACGAATCGCACAAGTATTTGGCCATGCTGCTGTTTGCGGGTATTATCGCCCGGACAGGCTTGCGGTGGCGCTCGATTCCCTATTTAATTTATATCCTGCTAATTGTTCCGGGGGTGGTATATACCTGGTGGAGCGAAGCGCAGGATCCGTCCTACATCCATATCCATTTGCGAAAGGACATTTTGTTCAATATTGCCGGGCCTTTTGCGTTGGGTTTAGGCGCCTTGGCCCTGGCGGGTTTGCGAATGCACTTGGCCGATTACCGGAAGTTGTTGCTGGCCATGTTGTTGCCCATTGTTACCACCACTTTTTATATTATCATCAAAACGCCCGATTTGCGGGATATTGTTTTCCGCACAACAGCCAATTTTGCCACTTCGGGTGGATTCGGGCCCAATCAGGTGGCCACCATTTTGGGACTGGGTATTTTTGCCTCGTTTGTGTTGTTTTTGCTTTCGGAAAATTTTTTGGAGAAAAGTATTTATTTGTTTTTGTTGGTTTTAATAACCTATCGTGCTTTTTTGACCTTTTCGCGGGGCGGTACCATTACGGGCATTGCCATGGTGGTTGTTTTCCTGGCCGTGGGTTGGTGGAGCGATTACCGGTTTTTCAGGAGTAAAAATATACGCGGACTATTTGTTTCGGCAGTGGTATTGGGTGTGGCGTATTATTTGGCCTTGCAAATCACGGGAGGCATGCTCTATAACCGGTTTGCGGGTTTGAATACGGCCGGGGAGAAAAAGGCCGATGTCACTTCGGGGCGCTTGGAATTGTTCCTTATCGAAATCAAGGATTTTATTGAACATCCGCTGTTTGGTGCAGGCGTGGGCCGTGCCAAGGTGCAGCGTACGCAGGAATTTGGCGTGCGGATGGCTTCGCACAACGAAGTATCGCGGCTTTTGGCCGAACACGGTATGTTCGGATTATTTGCTTTGTTTTTGCTATTGTTTGCTCCGTTGATGCAAGGAGCGGTGCGCAGGAATAATTTGTTTTTTTATCCGTTCTTTGCATTTTGGTTGCTCACCATTTTCCACTCGGCCATGCGACTGGTGGCACCGGCGGTGCTTTATGCCTTTTCGCTTTTAATTATGCAGTATGACGAAAATCGTTTACATAGGGAATGACTTGGCGGGGAAAACCCGTTATCGCACCTCGCACGAAATGCTTACCGATTTGTTAAGCGAAGCGGGCTTTGAGGTTGTTTCGGTTTCGGACAAAAAAAACAAAGCACTCCGGTTGGCCGATATGCTTCGCGCCGTGATTCGTCATTGGAATGCCGAATATTTTTTGATAGATACATACAGCACAAAGAATTTTTACTATGCGCTTATTATCAGTCGAATTCTTCGAGCGGGCAAGAAAAAATACATTCCGATTTTACGGGGTGGAAATCTACCCGGACGGCTTAAAAAAAATCCTAGGTTTTCCCGGATGATTTTTGCCCACGCCTACCGGAATGTGGCACCATCAGCATATTTGTTGCGTATTTTCCGCCAAGCGGGGTTCGATGTGGATTTTATTCCCAACACGTTGGATTTGGATAAATATCCGTTCAAGGAACGCAGCCGGTTGGGCCCGCGCCTGCTATGGGTGCGTGCTTTTGCCCGCCATTACAGGCCTTGTAATGCCATCCGGGTTTTGCAGTTGCTCAAAAACATTTACCCCGAAGCCCGGCTGTGTATGGTGGGGCCCGACAAGGACGGGAGCTTGGACGAAGCCAAAGATTTGGCCGAAAAATTGGATGTGGCGGAACAAGTTATTTTTACCGGCGCCTTGGAACAAAGCGAATGGCATCGTCTTTCGGAAGATTACGATATTTTTATCAATACCACTGATGTGGACAACACGCCCGTAAGCGTTATCGAAGCCATGGCCTTGGGCTTGCCGGTGGTAAGCACACGGGCGGGCGGTTTGCCCGATTTGATAAGGCACGAACACGACGGATTGCTTGTGCCGCTCAACGATCCCGAAGCAATGACGGATGCCGTTATCCGCTATATCGAAAATCCCGGTTGGACCCGGAAAATAGCGCACAACGCCCGGAAAAAAGTGGAGGAATTCGATTGGAAAAAGGTGAAAATGCTATGGAAAAACATTTTGAAATAATCCTTTATTCGCTACTTATTTTATTGGCCTTTTGGGCCATTGGGCGGTGGTATTACGGCTATGCCTTACGAAAAAGGATTTTGGACATTCCGTCGCAAAGGAGTTCGCACCGGGTTCCCACGGTGCGCGGTGGCGGAATTTTGTTTTTTCTGGGTGTTTTGACCGGGTATTTAGCCTTTGTTTTTCCGGCATTCCCGTGGTTTTTTGCCGGCTTTCTGCTACTGAGTTTCACCGGTTGGCTCGACGACCGCAAAAACCTTTCGGCCCGTGTGCGGTTTCCCATACAACTTGCAGCGGTTTTGATGATTTTGCAGGATGCCGGGCTTTTTGCGGCGGATTTTCATTGGGGTATTAAACTATTGGCCGTGATTGTGGCTTTGGGATTTGTGAATGCCTTCAATTTTATGGACGGCATTAATGGCATCACGGGTTTGTATTCCCTGGTGTTGCTGGCCGGATTGGCCGTTCTTAACCGGGAAGTGCCTTTGTTGGACAACCGGTGGACGGGCATTATTGCGCTTTCGGTTTTGGCTTTCGGCTATTTCAATTTTCGCCGGCATGCATTGATGTTTGCGGGCGATACGGGCACCATGGCGCTGGCTGCTTTTTTCCTTTTCGGCTTGGCTAAATTTATGGTCGAATTGCGTTCGCCCGTTCTTCTTCTGTTCGTGTTGCTCTACGGCACCGACAGCGCCATGACCATTATTCGCAGGTTATGGTATGGTGAAAATATTTTCAGAGCCCACCGTTGGCATGTTTACCAAAAAATGGTGGACCGTTGGCATTGGAAACACCTTTGGGTGGCCGCTTTTTATGCCCTGTTTCAATTGATAATAAATGCAGCGTTACTGGTTTGCCAGTGTTGGGAAAAACCCGTTTTTGAACAATGGATATTGCTATTCGGCGCAATGTTTATCTTTGTGGTATCATATTTGTTTGTCCAACGGCATGAGTCCTAAAAATACCGACATAACTTCTCTGTATTTTCCTGTTTGGACTAAAATCAGGGATTTCTTGATGCGTTCGTCGCCAAGGTGGTTGATTTTTCTGATCGATTTGTCGTTGATCACATTGGCTTTTGTGTTTACCTACTGGGTCAGGTTTAATTTCGACGTTCATTTCCCTTGGAGTAAAATGGCGGGGCAAATACCATGGGTGGTTTTGTTGGCCGCTCTTTCTTTTGCTTTGTTTAAACCCTATCGCGGAGTGGTTCGCCATACCGGTGCCGAAGATATTCGCATCATCATTCTTTCCAATGGACTTACGGCCGGCTTGATGCTTTTGGGCACATGGTATGCACGTGCAACGCATTCGGCCGGATTTTTGAATTTTCCCTACTCGGTTACCTTTATTTACTTTTTGCTGGCAAGCATATTTATGATAGCCGCCAGGATTTTTTATAAATCCTACTACTACAAAATCTTGCGTCAAGCCCAAAAGCCCTACAAAGTGCTTATCTACGGCACGGATAATAATGCCATCCGCTTGTTTGAATTTTTGCGCAATAACGATAAATACAAATTTTTGGTCGAGGGTTTTATCCGGCCACCCGGAAATGAAATTCATAAACAACGTATCCAAGGGGTGGCGGTGTATCCTTATAAATCCGTTTCCGAAGAATGGCTCGTAAAAAAAAACATTGATTTATTGCTACTGACCACCGACGTTTCCAATCCTTTACGCACATTGAAGGAATTGGATGTTTTTGTTTCGGCCGGCGTGGAAATCAAAACCCTGCCACCGGTGGAAAAATGGCTGGAAAATGCCTTGAATATTGACCAGTGGCAATCTTTGGATATGGAAGCTTTGCTTTCGCGCAAGCCCATCCGCTTCGATGATCATGGCATTCGCAAAATGCTAAACGGAAAAACGGTGTTAGTAACAGGTGGTGCAGGTTCCATCGGTAGTGCTTTGGTGCGACAAATTATTCATTACAATCCCGGTAAACTACTGATTTTGGACCAGGCCGAAACCCCGCTATATACCCTGAAAACCGATTTACTCGCCCAAGGTTTCGAAAATTTTGAAACCATCTTGGCCGATATCAACGATACGGATTTTGTCCGCCGCATTTTGCAAACCCACCGGCCGCATTATATTTTCCATGCGGCGGCCTACAAACACGTGCCTGTGATCGAAGAAGAGCCCTATTACGGCATTTTGGTCAATGTGTTTGCCACACGCAACCTGATGCAGGCCGCTGCGGAGTGCGGTGTGGAAAAATTTATCCAAATTTCCACCGACAAAGCCGTAAATCCCACCAACATCATGGGCGCCACCAAGCGTATAGCCGAACTTATGGCCCGGTGTATGCAAGAGCAGTCTACCAAAACCCAATTTATCGTTACCCGCTTTGGTAATGTGTTGGGTTCCAACGGTTCGGTAATTCATTTGTTCAAAAAACAAATCCAAAACGGCGGCCCGGTTACCGTTACCGACCCCGAAATAACGCGCTACTTTATGACCATCCCCGAAGCGGCCCACCTGGTGCTCAAAGCGGCCGAAGAGGGTTCGGGCGGGAAAATTTTTGTGTTCGATATGGGCGAACCGGTGCGTATTTTCGACTTGGCTGTTAAAATGATACGTTTGGCCGGAAAACGTTATCCCGAAGACATCGAAATAAAGTTTATCGGCCTGCGGCCCGGTGAAAAAAAATACGAAGAATTGCTTACCTCGGCCGAAAAGGTGGAACGTACGTCCCACGAAAAACTTTATATTTCCAAACTCAGCCCACTGGATTGCGATGATTTCCGGAAAAAACTTCACTACTTGGAACAGGCCGACTGGGCCGACCGTAAGGCCTTGATGGAGTTATTGAGCGATATTATTCCCGAATACAGGGCTTCGAAAAATTAAAAGGCCCTTCCTTTCTTTCCTGTTGCACATCAGATTTATGCGGGCAGGTCTGTTTATATAAGAGAACACCCCCGATGGCTTTCTACATTTGAAATTCATAACCCCAATTTGACTGGACAACCGGAAGATTATAGCCGGAACGATTTTTCACCTGTACGCCTCAAAGCAGTAGGCATACAAGTGCGTCAACGCAATCACCCGCGGCGGCTTGCCATTGCGGGCCGGTATCACATACACGGCATTGGTCTTAAAACTATACACATCCTCCGGATCCAACAAATCCGATTGCAACTTCCAAACATGACGACCCGTGTTAATATCCAAAGCATGTAACCGCCCCGTGGAACCGCCCACAAAATAAACAATGCCGTTCAAATAGCTTATTCTACTGCTGGTGCCCGCCGTCTCGGTTTTCCATATTATATCGCCTGTTCCGGGATCCAGGCAGTACGTGTATGTATCCTCGTTGTTGGCAATAATTTTGTCCTCGGCAATTATAAACCCCGAAAACATAAAATCCTGATAAAACTGACGGCTCCATATTTGATCGCCCGTCATCAGGTCGTGGCAAAAAAGTTCCTTGCCCACATTCAGATAAATTTTATCATTGTATATCACCGGCGGTGCCAATAGCACACCATTGATATTGGGTTGGTTGACCACGCTTTTTTCATATACCCATTGGTTGGTATCGTAATTATAAAGCCCCAAGTAGGTTTGCCAATCATTGATGGATGTTACATTTTGCGGCTCCTGCC
This sequence comes from Flavobacteriales bacterium, assembly GCA_027003085.1. Taxonomy (GTDB): domain Bacteria; phylum Bacteroidota; class Bacteroidia; order Flavobacteriales; family Flavobacteriaceae; genus JAADED01. The sequence continues at coordinate 1,068 of JALWYR010000049.1, read as the reverse complement.
ATATTACGGCCAAATATTGTACGCCGTTTTTCCGGTAAGGGACAACTCCCGTTACATCGCCTATTCTGTTGCCCGGTGCAATATGGTTAAGTGTAAAATCAGGTACAATAAACTCCTCTAATGCACCGGTTTGCATATTGCCTTTAAAGACCACTCTTTCATGATACTGCGCATAACGGCTAACGGATTCTCCCATCACGAAATAAGTATCTTCCAAACCGGAAATTATATCAAAATAAGGACTATTCCGTCTATACTTCCAATACGTTGTCCCGTTATCCATATTAATGCAATAACTCCTATCACCATTTTGATAAGTGAGCAAGTTATTGTATTGATAGGCATAGAAAAGATATATTCTTTCCGTTGCCGGTTGAAACCTGTCATCCCATGACCAAATACTTTCTCCGTTATCGGGATCAATCAAAGTCATTTGCCGGACGTTTTCCCCGTTGGTTGTGGGAATGGCAATATTTCCATTGTAAGAAACCGGAACATCAAAAGTACTATTTGAATGAAATCCCAAATTATTATGTAAAGACTTTTTCCACAAATAGGGCATGGAAATAATCACACCGTTTTCGTCTTTGATAATGCCGGGGGCCTCGCGCTTGCAGCGGAGCGAGGTCAATAACAGAAAAACCGAAAGTATGCTAATGACTTTCATCCATTTGATTTTTTTCACCTGTACGCCTCAAAGCAGTAGGCATACAAGTGCGTCAACGCAATCACCCGCGGCGGCTTGCCATTGCGGGCCGGTATCACATACACGGCATTGGTCTTAAAACTATACACATCCTCCGGATCCAACAAATCCGATTGCAACTTCCAAACATGACGACCCGTGTTAATATCCAAAGCATGTAACCGCCCCGTGGAACCGCCCACAAAATAAACAATGCCGTTCAAATAGCTTATTCTACTGCTGGTGCCCGCCGTCTCGGTTTTCCATATTATATCGCCTGTTCCGGGATCCAGGCAGTACGTGTATGTATCCTCGTTGTTGGCAATAATTTTGTCCTCGGCAATTATAAACCCCGAAAACATAAAATCCTGATAAAACTGACG
>JALWYR010000048.1 GCA_027003085.1 Flavobacteriales bacterium | reverse complement strand
ATCAAAGCTGAATTCGGCCCTTTTCCCCGAAAAACGCATATTTACAGCCGCATCGTTTTTGGCCAACAGGTTTTTCAGGATGTTCATGGGTTTTTTGGGCAGGATATATTCCAAATACTCCTCTTCGTCCGTTTTGATGCTTTTTACGCTGAAACGCACCAGCTTATGGGCATCGGTGGCTACCAAATTCAAGCGTTCGGGTGTAAAGTGGAACAAAATGCCGTTCATGGCCACGCGCAATTCGTCGTTGCCGGTGGCGAAGATGGTTTTGGCTATCCCTTCGGCCAAAAGCGAACCCGTTATTTGACGTTCGAAAGCATCGGCAATGGGTGCAGGCATGGGAAAATCTTTGCCGTCCAACACCGGAAGGTTGTATTTTCCTTTTTCGGACGTAATGCGTAACTGGTTTTCTTCGATGGTAAACGTAAGGGGTTGCTCCGAAAGGTTTTTAATGGTATTGACCAATTTTTCGGCGGGAATGGCATAATTGCCGGCACCTTGGGATTCAATCGACATTCGAGCAATTACTGTGGTGGCACCGTCCGAACCCACAATATCCAATTTATCGTTTTGTATCAGAAAAAGGAAATTATCCAATATCGGATTGGTGTTTTTACTGTTGATCACGGCATCGACCGCCAATAGATTTTTGAGTAATTCCGATTGGGATATAATAAAATTCATGCCCGAAATTTTTGATTTAACAAAGATATGGATTTTTATTGACAAACCGGCTTTGCCGGCTCCGTACATCTATCGGCAAAAATGACTAAATTTGGACTAAACCCCTGCCAATGCGTCCTGTGATTGTTATAACGGGCGGAACCGGGCTTATCGGACGTGCGCTTACCGGTTTGTTGGTGCGCAAGCAATATCGCGTACACATTTTAACCCGTCAGCCTGAACGTTATTCCGGCACGGATGTCGTGTCGTACTTTGCTTGGGATTGGACACGCCGCCAGATTGACGGACGGGTATTCGAGGGCACTACTGCTTTGGTGCATTTGGCCGGGGCCAACATAGGAGCGCAACGATGGACCGAAAATTACAAAGCGCAAATCGCCGGCAGCCGGATACTTTCCTTGGCTTTTTTGCGTGATTTTATGATGCAAAACGGCATTCAAGTGCAATATTTTGCGGGTGCCTCGGCCATCGGTTACTACGGTTGCGTTACCGACGACCGACCGCGTAGCGAGGCCGACCCGCCGGGCACGGACTTTTTGGCCCGATTGACCGTCCGGTGGGAGCAAACCTCCCAATCGATGAAAGCGGTGGCTGCCAAGGTGGGTATTTTGCGCACCGGCGTGGTGTTCGACAGACGTGAAGGTGCCTTCCCGCGGATGATTCGCCCGTTGCGGTGGGGCATAACATCGCCCTTGGGCACGGGGCGGCAATGGATCGATTGGATACACATTCACGACATTGCGCGAATGTATCTTTTTATGCTCGAAAACGCCGTGGAAGGAACTTTCAACGCCGTGGCACCGGACCCGCTAACTTACCGGCAGTTTGTGCAAACGACGGCTGCATTTTTGGGGCGACCGTGTTGTTTGCCTCCGGTTCCTGGCTTTTTGGTACGGTGGCTAACGGGTTCTTCGGCATGTTTGGCCCTGGAAGGGATGCCCATCGAAAGCGATAAAATACGATCGGCGGGGTTTGAGTTTCATTATCCGCAGACGGAGGATGCTTTGAGAGACTTATTGAAAGTTTAGGATAAGTGTTTTGGCCACGGAGCGCCCGTCAAAAATTATTTCCTATGCTTGGCTTCGTCCCACAAAGCGTCCATCTCCTCCAAACTCATTTCCGAAAGCGAACGACCTTGGGCGGCGGCACGTTGCTCGATGCTTTCGAAGCGGGATTTGAATTTTTTGTTGGCCCGTTCCAATGCCGTTTCGGGATTGAGGCCCAGGTGACGGGCGTAATTTACCAATGAAAAAAACACATCGCCCAGTTCTTCTTCCATTTGCCGGCGGTCGCCCGAGCGGACGGCTTTTTGCAATTCGTCCCATTCTTCGTGCAGCTTTTGTTCCACGGGTTGTTTGTCGGGCCAGTCGAAACCCACGCCTGCGGCTTTTTCCTGCATACGCATGGCTTTGACCAGGGCCGGCAACGAACGCGGCACTCCTTCCAAAACCGATTTTTTGCCTTCGTTCATTTTGAGTTTTTCCCAGTTGCGCTTCACCTCGTCGGCATCGGTTACTTTTACGTCGCCGTAGATATGCGGATGCCGGCGGACGAGTTTGTCGGAAATATGACGGGCAATGTCGGCGATGTCGAAACGGCCGGTTTCTTCGCCCAATTTGCCGTAGAAAACAATGTGCAGGAGAATATCGCCCGCTTCTTCTTTGATGCGGTCCAAATCCTTGTCCAAAATGGCATCCGAAAGTTCGTAAACCTCTTCGATGGTCAGGTGGCGCAGACTGTCAAAGGTTTGCTTGCGGTCCCACGGGCATCCTTGGCGCAGATCGTCCATAATGTCCAGCAGCCGGCCCAGGGCTTGAAGTTTTTCGGTTTTGGTGTGCATCAGGTCAAATTTTCGTGCAATTTGGCAAAATAATCGAAGCTCTGCAAGGGATAACTTCCCATCCAGGTAAAGGGTTCGCCTTGGACGAACAGGAAACGTGCTTGCGGCAAAATGGCCCTCAATTCATCGGCGTGGGGGGCTTTGAAGGGGAAGGGCTCGGACGAAAGCAGCACCACTTGGGGATTCAATGCTTGCATCTGCCGGGCGTCCAGCACGGGGTAGCGTTCCTGCGTTACCACATTTTTGAATCCGGCCAGGCGGAGCATGGTATTGATAAACGTGTTTTGTCCGGCGGCCATCCAGGGATTGCGCCAAATCAGGTAGAGCGCATCCACCGGCCCGGAAGGCGGGCGGAAATTCCGTCGGTGGTTTTCCAATTGTCCGATGAGCGTCCGGGCTTGTGCTTGCCGTCCGGTGAGCAGGCCTACCTGCTCAATCCAATGCAAGTTGTCTTGCCAGCTAATCACTTCGCTGACATATACGGGCACATACCGGCGGAGGGTTTCCACCGCTTCGCGGGTGTTTTCTTCTTTGTTGGCCAAGATCAAATCCGGATTGAGTGCCAAGATACGTTCGATTTTAGGGTCTTTGGTGCCGCCCACCACGGTTTTTTGTTTTTTCCATCCGGACGGATATTTACAAAACCGGGTGATTCCCAAGACCTGTTCGTCCAATCCCAACGAATGGAGCAGGTGGGTTTGGGAAGGGAATAGCGAAACCAAACGCCTGTAAACTTTTTGATTATCAAATGATTGACCGGTGGTGTCCTGAAAAATCATGGGAAGAATGCTTGGGACAAAGATACGCTAAGCGGAGGGTTTTTTGTAACTTTGAAAAAACTAACCGATGAACGAATTTCCCGAAATCGCCGTATTGGGCAGCGGCAGTTGGGCCACGGCTCTGGTCAAAATGTTGGCCGAAAACCTGCCACGGGTGCATTGGTATGTGCGTTCGGAATACACGGCCGAACATATCCGCCGGCACGGTCATAATCCCAAATATGTTCCTTCGATTGAATTCAATCCGGATAAATTACGGTTGAGCACCGACATTAACGATATTGTCGAAGCGGCCGAATATATCGTGGTAGCCATTCCTTCGGCATTTGTGGAAAAGGAATTGAAGAAAATAAACATTCCGCTGAGCGATAAAATCATTTTCTCGGCCGTCAAAGGTATTATTCCCGAAAGTTTGTTGATATTGGGCGAACATTTGACCGCACACTACGGCGTGCCGCAAAAAAATACGGGTGTGATTGCCGGCCCTTGCCATGCCGAAGAAGTGGCCATGGAACGGCTTTCGTATCTAACGGTAGGCGCGGGACGAAAAACCCGGGCCGAACAGATGGCCCGGAGTTTGCAAACACCCTACATTCGCACCACTTTGAGCAAAGACGTTTACGGCATCGAATGGGCGGCCGTGCTTAAAAACATCTACGCCATTGCCGCGGGTGTAGCACACGGATTGGGCTATGGCGATAACTTCCAAGCCGTGTTGGTGAGCAATGCCATACGCGAAATGCGCAGGTTTATCCGCAAAAATGTGGACACCAAAAAACATAACATCATGCGTTCGGCTTATTTGGGCGATTTGTTGGTAACGGCCTATTCGGTATTTAGTCGCAACCGTATGTTCGGCAACATGATAGGTAAGGGTTATACCGTGAAATCCGCCATGATGGAAATGACCATGGTGGCCGAAGGTTATTATTCCACCAAAAGCGCCTTTTTGATCAATCGCCGGCGCGGCCGGGCACGAATCCCTATCATCGAAGCCATCTATAATATACTGTATGAGGAACAACCGGCCAAAGAAGTTTTCGAAAAATTAACGGGACAACTTGATTGAATCGCTTGTTTTCATGATTTGCCGGAAAGTAATGTTGGATTTTATGGGAAAATTACATGCAGAGAAAAATACTTCGCCTTTTGCCACGGCTTTGGCGGAATGGTTTCGTGCGGCGGCCCGCGATTTACCTTGGCGGCGCACGCGCGACCCTTACCGCATTTGGCTTTCGGAAATTATCCTGCAACAAACCCGGGTGGAACAGGGCTTGCCCTACTATGAAAAATTCGTTGAACGTTATCCAACGGTAAAACATTTGGCCCTGGCGCCCGACGATGAAATCTTCCGGCTATGGGAGGGGTTGGGTTACTACCGCAGGGCGCAAAATATGCTTCGCGCGGCCCGGATTGTTGTGGAAAAATACGCTGGACGTTTTCCGTCTTCCTACGATGAATTATTAAAATTGCCGGGCATAGGGCCCTATACGGCGGCGGCGGTGGCTTCATTCGCCTTCGACGAAGCGGTGGCCGTGGTGGATGGCAATGTGGCGCGGGTTTTGGCACGTTTTTCCGGCTACGCCGGTGCCATAAACACCGGCTCCGGCCCCAAGGATTTGCAAGCGCTAGCCGACCGCTTCCTCGACCGCCGGCATCCGGGACGGCACAATCAGGCGGTAATGGAATTGGGTGCCTTGATTTGCACGCCGCGCAATCCCCGATGCGAAATTTGTCCGCTAAAAACCGGTTGCCGCGCCTACGCCGAAGGTCGAACCGGCGAACTTCCCGTAAAAAAAGCCGCACGGCCCGTCCAAAACCGCCGGATGGATTATTTGTTGAGCATCAAGGACGGGCGGCTCAGCGTCCAAAAACGGACAGCCAACGATATTTGGCAAAATCTTTATCAATTTCCATTGCTTGAAGGCCTGCCGGAAAGTCGCCAACAGGCCGCCCGCCGGTTGCAAATGGAATTCGGCTTAAAAAAAATCCCGGTATGGGCCGGCGAGGCCACGCATTTGCTCACGCACCGGCGCCTGCTACTGCGTTTTTGGATGACCGCCGAAAAATTAGACGGCTATGAATATGTACCCCTCGACCGGCTCGAAGGGCTATCGTTTCCCATTGTTCTGCGCCGCTTTTTGGCGGGAAAAAAAATTAGTCCTAACTTTGAATTTTGACACCGGAAAATATTTTATCGATTAATTTTAAGCTCAATACACAATGAATGGAAGTTTAAACAAAGTGATGATTATCGGCAATTTGGGTATGGATCCCGAAATCCGCCATTTCGAAGACGGAAAATCCTTGGGACGTTTGCGTGTGGCCACATCCGAAGTGTTTACCGACCGTTTCGGCGAACGGCGCGAACGCACCGAATGGCATACGGTGGTGGTGCGCAACCGACTGGCCGAAATATGCCACAAGTATTTGCGCAAAGGAAGTAAAATCTATGTGGAAGGACGCATCCAATATCGCGAATATACCGACAACAGCGGCCAACAACGTTTTGTAACCGAAATTGTGGCCACCAACCTTACTTTCCTTTCGCCCCGGGCCACGCAGCAAGACCAATATGCGCCCCGCCCGCAGCAAGCACCGGCGCCGCAACAACCCGCCGAATCCCAAGCGCAAAATCCGGCAACCGAACCGCCGGCATCCGAAGAGCCCGAAGACGACCTGCCCTTCTGATGCCCCTTGCTCCTAAAAACCCAAGCAATGGACACTGACATACCTCCGCCGGTGGTTTCCCATTTGTGGCTCTACCTGCTGATTATCGTCCTGTTGTTGCTGCTTTCGGCCTTGATCTCGGGTTCCGAAGTGGCGTTCTTTTCGCTCAAAGAAAAACCCGGATGGGACGATAATGCCCATCCCAAAGGGCTCAAACGTATCAAACGGCTTCTGGAACGCCCCCAATTGCTATTGGCTACCATATTGACAACCAATAATTTGGTCAATATTGCCATCGTCATTATTTCCACCTATCTGGTGGATCATTGGATGCACGACAGTGCCGTGTGGCTGCGTTTTGTGGTCGAAGTGGTGGTGATTACGGCCGTCATCCTGTTTTTCGGCGAAATTCTACCCAAGGTGTTTGCCACCCGCAACGATTTGCTCTTTGCCCGCCGGACCGCGGGATTGCTGGACGTGTTCCAAAAAATCTTTGCCGTATTCACCGTGCCCATGGTGGCGCTTACCCGTCGTGTGCAAAGCTATTTGCGCGACGAAGAACAACATTTTTCCCACGAAGAACTCTCCCACGTGTTGGAAATGGCACGCCCGCAATCCACAAGCGACGAACAGCGCATCCTTTCGGGCATTATCCGTTTCGGACAAACCGAAGCCAAGCAAATTATGAAACCCCGCGTGGATATTTTCGCCCTCGAAATACACGAACCTTTCGAACAAATCGTGGAAAAAATCAGCCGGCAGGGCTATTCGCGCATTCCGGTTTACGAAGGCGATTTGGATCATATCAAAGGCATATTGTTTGCCAAGGATTTGCTCCCTTATCTCAACCGCAAGGATTTTCGCTGGCAGAATCTTTTGCGACCCGCCTTTTTTGTGCCCGAAAGCATCAAACTGGACGATTTGTTGAAGGATTTCCAACGCAAACACACCCACCTGGCCATTGTGGTGGACGAATACGGCGGCACATCCGGCCTCATCACGCTCGAAGACGTGATCGAGGAAGTATTGGGCGAAGAAATTCGCGACGAATACGACAAGGAAAAACTGCCTTACCGGCGGGTGAACAAAAACACCTATTTGTTCGAAGGTAAAACACCTTTGAAGGATTTTTACAAATTCCTTTCCTTGGACGACGAACAAATCGAAGCATTCGAAGCCGCCAAAGGCCCCACCGAAACCCTGGCCGGTTTTCTGCTGGAACTCACCGGCGACTTGCCCCGCCCGGGCGACAAAATACGCTTTGGCGATTTTACGTTTACGGTCAGGGAGGTAAACAATCACCGGTTGGACAAAATCTTGGTAACCCGCCGATGAAAAAAATCACACGCTTTGCCATTACCTTGCTTTTGATTTCGGCCGGTTGCCGGCACGAAACACCTATTCCCAAGCCCCGCGCCATGCTACGGCTGGAATATCCGCCGGCAGCTTACGAAAAATTCGACCGGCCGGTCTATCCGTTCACCTTCGACAAATCCGTTTATGCCCGTGCCGAAGCCAAGGCCGACACGGCGCTCAACCTCTACTATCCCGATATGAAAGCCCGCATTTATATGACCTACGCGCCCGTGCACGGCAATTTGCGAAAACTCCTGGCCGATGCCGACAAACTGACCTACAAGCACGCCGTCAAGGCCGATGATTTCAAGCATCGCATCTACACCGACCCCGGCCATCGCGTTTTTGCCCGCATCAGTTTGGTAACGGGCAATGCGGCTTCGCCCTTGCAATTCCTTGTTACCGACAGC
>JALWYR010000047.1 GCA_027003085.1 Flavobacteriales bacterium | reverse complement strand
AAAAAAGTGGTTTAAGGTCTATAACTCTGGATGCGGATTCCACTGTAAGTATTGCGTACGGGCATCAAGAGGGCGCAGAAAAAGGTTACAACCCCATCAAAAAAGGTGCAAACAGCTATCATCCGTTGCTTATTTTTGTCAGCGAGTTAAAGTTATTATTCCATACATGGTTTAGAACCGGCTCGGCTTACACTTCCAACGGAATAACGGAATTCCTGAAAGAAGTGCACGCCCACTTACCCAAAACCGTTAAACATGTGTTTTTCCGCGCCGATAGCGGTTTTTTCAGTGGTGAACTATTCGACTTGTTGGAAGATTACGGATGGACTTATTTGGTAAAAGTGAAACTCAAAGGCTTAAACCCACTTCTCAAAGATCAACCATGGAAACCTGTAAAAGGAAAGTCCAATGTTTGGATCTGCGAATTTAGCTACACCACCAAATCATGGAACGGAAAAACCCGCAAGCTCAAAGCAATAAGAACCATTGAAAAATATGTCGAAGTTTATTTCTTTGGTAGAAAACATTATCTTCCCATATATCAGTATGCTTGTTACATCAGCAATGATGAAAGTAAAAATGCCTTGGAATTACATGAATTATACACCCGGCGTTCAACAAGTGAGACCTGGATAGAAGAAGTAAAGACACAACTTAAAGCCGGAAAAACATTAACCCAAGATTTTTGGGCTAATGATATACTGTGGCAGTTAAATAGTTTTGCCTACAACTTGTCGGTTCTTATGCGTTGGAGACATTCCCTGTTCCGACGGCAAGAACATAAAACATTCAGGGATTGGTTCATTCTTGTTCCGGGCAAGATGGTCAGGAGCGGACGAAAGGTTGAAATAAAAATGTATAAGAATTATTACTACAAAGGGAACTGGTTGGAACTTGCCTCACTATTGGCTACGGCCTGAGAAAAATCCAAAAATCATCAATAAATTCACTGGCTTAATAACCTTAGCGGGAGGGGTATATCCATTTGAAGAATATTTCTTTTAAATTTAACAGATTTGACATGCTAAAACCTTTCTTTTCTTCCAAATCTCCTTTTCAAACCACAAAAAACGAGATAAACCGAAACTAACCCGCTTGAATAATTGATTTTTATGCGATAATATTTTCAATTTAGATTTTTAGGTAAAATTAGATGCACGTGCCAAAGATATTTTCTCAATTATATCCGAATCAAATGATAAAATAGATATCAAACATTTATCTTCGGGAGAAAAAAATATAATTTTAATATTCTTTCATTTTTTATTCCAAATGCAAAGCGATACTCTTTTTATGATTGATGAACCTGAATTATCGTTACATATAGATTGGCAAGAACATATTGTTAAGTATTTTACTGAATATTCAAATGACAATCAAATATTAGTAGTTACTCATTCACCTGATATTATTCAAGGTTATAGAGAATTTATCATTAATCTTGACAAATGTAGGATATAGTATTGTTATGGAAAGAAAAGAAGAAGCTTTAATAACTCAAAGTCTTTTGTCTTCTAAAAAAACCATATATGTGGAAGGAAATTTAGATTTAAAGACAATAAGACATTTATTAGAAAGAAAGCAAATACAAAATATTAAAGTTGTTGAAATAAATAATGAAGTTGATGATACAGATGTGCCAGTAGAAGAGCGAAAAACAGCAAAAGAAAAGTTAATTTCCCTAATTGAAAAAGCAAACAGTGAAGTGATTGATAGCGAGTATATTGGAATAGTTGATTTAGATTATGACTTCTTTACAAGAAATAAGAAAAGCATTGAAAATCTTTATTATACAGATTTCAATAGTATGGAATCTTATTTAATAGATTTACAACTTATAAATTTGCTTTTATCTGATTATGATATTCCTGAATTAGATGAAGAAAGGTTTGAAAAGTGGAAAACAAATTCACTTTCATTCAGTTTTTATTTTTACTTCCAAATAACCAACATAAGCACAATATCAAAAGAAAATACTATTAATTTCAGAGAACTTAAATTATGTAATGAGCGCTTTACAAATTTTTCAAAAGAGAAAATAAACTTAAAGAATTTAATTAATGATAAAATACAAGATAGCACTCTAATGATAAATGATTTCATTAAATGGTTTTTTGAACAGAATAGAAAGATTATATATGCAAATCTATCTCTTTTCTTGCATGGTAAGCATACTCTAAGATATATCATCTGTTTATTGAAGAATATTGACAGAAAAATAAAAAACATGAGAGAAGAAACAATAATATATTCTTTAAGAGATAAATTAATGCTGAATAAATACAAGAAATATCCTTTATTCAATGAAGTATTAGATTTTGCTAACAAAAAAACTACCGCCAACATTGTGTATAAGTAATGGCGGGCAAAGTGCTAAAAATGAACAATATGAGTAAAATCAACAAAAGTGCAATAATGAACAAAAGTGCGGAAATTCCCGCCACTACTCATACACATAACCGTTCAGGCACATTTTCCTCTTCTTTCATTCCCGCGATCAATCGCACAAATCCGGTGGTTTAAGCGGGGCGTAGCCTATAAGCCATTTGAATTTTCCCTGATTACCACCATCGTGGGTATTACGCACCGCCTAGAATGTTTACAGTAGTAGAGCGACGTCATTTCGTTAGAGCACCCGGAGGGCGCGACTGCCTGTCCCGTACCAAAGGTCGGGAAGATATCTCCAACAATATTCGTGAAGAGATTTCTCCTCACTGCGTTCGTCGAAATGACAGGTCTCCTTCAATGTTTACAGTAGAAGGTATCAAATCACAAATCGTTAATCATCTGTTCGGTGTTCATTATTCAAGCGCGATTTATCGCGCGTAAATTGCGCCAGGGATGGGAGCGGTTATGGCCCGCAGGGCAAACCGAATTTTTTGTGGCGCCGGCGAGGGCTCGCAGCGCAAGAGACCACGCCGGCGGCTTTACAAAAACCGGTTTTGCCCAAGGGACATTTGAGCGGACAGCCCGACGGCGACGGATTTCGGGACGGCCGGTGCGAAAGCGCTCCGTCGCTTGAAGCAACGGCCGATGCCCCGCCGCGGCGCCGTAGGCGCCGGGCGGCCGGCCGGACTTATCCATCTGAAAACCAATGAAATGCCCCGGCCCGCGGCTTCGCCGCGGGCCGGGGCGTCGATAAATCCTGTTCCAACGTCCGGCCGGCCGCCGCGGGCTCCGCCCGCCGGCGGGGCCCCGAAACCTGGCGCCGGGGCGCCCGAATAATCCGTATTTACCAAATAAACCGTAAACCCAATTTGAATTCGCCGTTGCTAAAATCGTTTTTCATTTCCTTGGTATGCCACGGAAAACGGTTGGCCACCCAATTTCCATAAGAAAAATCCACCGTAAAATGATGCCAGTCGAAATAGCCGAATCCGTAGGTGTAATCGGGATCCCAAGGCAAAACCGAAGCGGCCTCGGGATAAAAATATACGGCACTTTCCACATAAAAACGGTGCCAAACGGTGTAACGCGCCGATGTGCCCAAGGTGATTTTGTGATGTCCCATCACTTTTTTCCCGTAGCGGTCGGTGTATTCGGGTTGATAACGAACAAAAGGAACTAGCCGTATTTGGGATGTGGCATCCAATTTGAGCGGGCTCTTTTCGCCTAGTAAATCATAGTTATAGCCCACAAAGAAAAATCCCCGCTTCATATTTTGCAGCAGGTTGTAGGAACCGTCAAAACGGTTGGGTTGGTAGTTTTCATAGCCGTAAAAGAAATGTTTGTTCCGCCATTCGTAATTCCCCACGGCGTAGTAGAGATTGGAAAGCCAATGCGGCTTTTTCGGGCCCGTGTGCATATCGGCCAAAAACATCAAACGCACTTGCCATTCCTTGTGAAATTTGACCGTGAGATTGAAATGGGCGCCATAGCGGTTAAAATTGGTATAAGTAGCTCCGTCATTATCCAAATAGGTAATTTTGTTGTAAAACATCCCCACCGAACCCGTTATCCGGTATTTGCCCAACAGGCAGCAATGGCTGTGAAACACATCGGCCATGGTGGCGGCTTTTTTTCCGGGATAAAAGCCCTGCGCCCGGATTGTGGTTAAGGGCAAAAACAGTAGCGAAAGGACAAAAAATTTTTTCATAATCATTTTATTTATTGCTTGATTGTTTGGCATTTACACGATTAAGCGGCCCCATTTTTTTGTAGGCCAAAGCCTCCAAAATAACGGCATTGGTATTGGCCGTAAGGGTTTTGTTTATTGCCCCGTTTTTGTCGTAGCGACCGGCATACCAGCCCTTTTCGGGATCGTATAAATCGCGTACGCTTTTCCGTAGCGTTACGCTATACGGGTCGTCAAACAAAGTGGCCCAAGCATAGGCGGCTTTGGTGGATAGCTGTTTGAAATCATCGGCAGGGTCGCCGTTTTCGGCCAAGCACACCCATTTTTTACCATTGACATAAACGGCGTTATACACAAAATAAGGCGCCCGGTCCACGTGGTCTTCCGATACGGCCACCGGACGTCCGGTTATTTTGGCTCGCAGTTTTTGCACCTTGAACAAACGATAGGCCAATTCCCGTGAATTCAGGTCGAATCCGTATTCCAAACCGTCCAAAATATAGGGTTCGGACAAAATATAATTGTAGGCCGGATGATATTTGACTTCGCGCGTGTCGGCACCGATTTGAATGCCGTAAAAATCCACGAATTTCAGAAAATCCGTATAGCGATAGGATTCCGATGCGTCGTAACCATTGACCATATAGCCCTTGGATGCGTATTCTTCGTAACCCAGTTTGCCTTCTTGCACGATTTTTACATCCCGGTCTTTGAAGCTGAACCCTATGCCGTGCAAGGTGGCATCGTTGCCCAAAACCAAATCGATGTTCCAATGCGAAACAATACTGTCGGCCAAAGGTGTGAATTCGGGAAAATGATTTTTGATACGCGCCACCGCACCCAAAAAGCGTCCGATGTCCATCGCCGACCACCCTACCCCTTCGTTGATTACGTGATTGGCATAGTCCACCATGGCCAAGGTTTCGGTATTGTACACCTTGTTGGGCAATTGGTTTTTATACAAACGCAAACTTTTGATCGACCGTAAGGCCTTCGACATCCGGCGGTGAAATTCCGTGCTGTCGATCAATTCCAATTGGTAGGCACTCATCAGGGCGTGCAAACTGCTGCTAATGTCCCAAAACGTAGTGGCCGTGTATTTGTCCACACTATTATACAAACCGGTTTTTTCCTGGTAATTGTTTTGGAAATATTTCCAAGCAATTTCCGCATCACGCTTGTCTTGTTCGCTCAATGTTTGGCCGTAGGGCCGTAGCGGATACGAAGGCGACGGCTTGATGAGCAATTCCTTGGAGAAAATATCTTTGTAGAACCCGAAATCCGACGGACGTGCCTTTTCGATAAACAAAACCGCATTGGCGCCCAAATAGAAGGACGTCAACAACACCAACGGGCGCACCAAAAGCCGCATAAAACGGCCTATTTTACTCAGGTCGATAACTATTTTCATAAACGCTATTGGTTTTTGGTGATGGGTTGTTTAGTCTTAACATAATGATTGATGGCCTTTTGAAACAAGGTTTTGTCCCAACGTGCCGCACGCACGAACGGCGAAATTTTGTAGTAGGTAAAAGCCGACCAGAAAACATTGGCAAAAAAGGCCGACCACGACGGATGGCGGTCAACGGCCATCAAGTACAGGTTGTAGGCGATACCCAGCGCCGTCAGGGCAAAAATGGCCACGTGCGGCCAAATATGTTGCAGGTTGGAACGGGAATAATTCACCGTTTTTTTGGTTACGTTAAAACGCACATTCCGTTTGACCAACACCTTGTACAGAGCCCGGAGTTTGTACCAAAATCCGGCTTGGTAGAATTGTTCGGGCCGCTTGACCGATTTGCCCCAATTGCCCAGCGTAGTCAGTAGTACATTGAGCATCAAAAACGGAACAATACGGATAAAGAAATCGAAACTGAACGCTTTGAGCGGCGGAACCAAGGTAAAGAAAAAAAGTATGGGATAGAACACGAAAACCAGCAACCACAAAGGCGACAAATACGACCAAATGGTTTCCAGATAGGCCAAACGCTGACGAAGCGAAAGCCCTTTCATAAATACCGGATTGTAGCGGCTGAAAGTGATGTCGATGGTGCCTTCGGCATAGCGCGAAAATTGTTTGATAAAAATATCGAAGCTCTGCGGTGAAAGCATTTTGGCTTCCACTTGCGGATGTTGATAGGATTCCCAGCCGCGGGCGTGTAAAAGTATTGACGTAAAAATATCTTCCGACACGTGATGTACAAACGGACGCAAGGGAATTTCCCGTTCCCATTGGCGGTGCAAGGCGTCAAAATCCGCCGCGGGATTTTGTCGTTTGGCTTCGGCCAAGCGTTTTTCGATTTCTTTTTCCCGTTTTTCACGGGCCAATTTTTCCAGGGCGCTTCGTCGTTGTATGGAACCGGCGCCGCAACTGAACGAAGCATTGACCGCATTGCGCCGGCGCAAAATCACGTCGTAGAACAATTCGGGATCGGTGCCGAACACGTTTTTACCCACCAAATACCGGCGCGAAAACGGCACGAATTTGGCCAAAACGCGGCCCAAAACTCCCCATTTCACTTCCAAAAATTCATTGAGCGGAACACCGGGCGGAATGTCGTAGAACCATTGCGGCGTTTGTACCCAGGCCATTTTGGGATTGCGAAAATAACCGGTGGTATGTTCCAGAAAACCGGGAAAAATGCGTGTGTCGGCATCCAAAATCACAATCAAATCACCGTCGGTTTGGACGAAGGCATTGTTCATATTACCCGCCTTAAAACCGATGTTATTATCGCGCGTGATGTAGCGAATGCCGTATTTCCGGGCCAATTCCTTGAAATTTTCGGCCCCGGGATCGCGTCCGTCGCGACGGCCGTCGTCGAGCAAATAAATATTGATGTTCACATCCGCATAAGGATAACGTACGCGTACGGCGTCGCGCACGGTGTCTTCCACTATTTCCAGCTCTTCGTTATAGGTCGTAATGTACAAATCGATTTTGACGGGACGGTCGGCTTGTCCTTCGTCCAATTCCTGAATTTCCGACAAAAAACGAACGGGCGGTTTCGGCGGAATATCCTTGTGCGACCAATAATTGATAATGGTGAGCAACGAACCGGCAAAGGCCAATACCTCGGCCACGTATAAGGGGACCGAAATCCAAGCGGCGTCCCAGTTGATCGAATGATTCCAGCGCCAAATCAAATAGTCGAAGCCCACGAAAATAAACACCACGGCCACCAATTGAAACAGGGCATCCCCGAACAGCGTGAAACGCGCCGGTTTGTAGGGCTTGCGATCTTCAAAAACTTGATAATATCTGGCATCCATCCTTGGCGATAAGTCAAAAAATCGGGCAAATATATTTCAAATCGTTTTAACAAACAGCAACAAAAATTACAGAATAATAGAACAAAAATTGAATTTTCCGAAATTCCACTGATATAGACTGTATATATTTGAATTTTAGCGAATCGACTCGCGGTATTTTGCGACCGTTATTGCTCAGGGAATGTATGCGACACGTGAGTGCCGACGCACGACCCTGACGCCATAGCATCCTATTACAATATTTGCAACAGGAGAACGTCGATTCACAATTAAAAAGGTTAAGATTTCCTGATATCAAATCGCAAATCGCCGTTCGAATGTTCAATATTCATAATTCGAGGGCGGCTTGCCGCCCGAGCCAAAGCGCCAGGGATGGGAGCGGTATGAGCCGATGCCGCGCCGCCGGCCTGCCACGGCGGGGTGACTGACAGCGGGAAGCCGCACCGCCGTGC
>JALWYR010000046.1 GCA_027003085.1 Flavobacteriales bacterium | reverse complement strand
GATTTGCTTGCGAATGGTTTGGTGGGCAAAATCGATGGCGTCGAGCATTTCCTCTTCGCTCACTTCGTGCATTTGCCCTTCGACCATGGTAACCGAGTCGTAGGTGCCGCCCACAATCAGGTCGATATCGGCTTCTTCGATGTCCTTTACTCCGGGATTGATCATGAATTCACCGTCCTTGCGAATTACACGCACTTCGGAAATGGGCCCGTCGAACGGAATATCCGACACACTGATGGCCGCCGAAGCCGCCAAACCGGCCAAGGCATCGGGTTGAACGTCTTCGTCGTACGACAGCAGCGAAATCATCACTTGCGTGTCGTGGCGATAGTCCTTGGGAAAGGTGGGTCGTAATACGCGATCCACCAGGCGCATAACTAAAATTTCCTCACTTGACGGACGGCCCTCGCGCTTAAAAAATCCACCGGGAAACTTTCCCGAGGCCGAATATTTTTCGCGATAATCCACCGTGAGCGGAAAAAAGTCCACGTCGGGCTTGGCTTCTTTGTTCGACACCACGGTGGCCAGCAACATGGTGTTGCCCATGCGCACCACGGCCGAACCGTCGGCCTGCTTGGCCAACACACCCGTTTCGAGCGTAATTTCCCGCCCGTCGTCAAGGCTTATTACTTGTTTTATGGGTTCAGGTTTCATAAATTTCTGTTTTTCGATTAAACAAAAAAAGGGCTTGGAACCGCCCTTTTTGAATGGAATTGCTTACTTGCGCAATCCGAGTTCTTTGATGATTTTTCGATAACGTTCGATATCCACCTTTTTCAGGTAGTCCAGATGACGCCGGCGTTTACCCACAAGTTTGATCAATGCCCGCTCGGTGCTGTAATCGTGCTTGTGCTTTTTGAGATGTTCGGTCAGGTGTTGAATGCGGTAGGTAAACAACGCGATTTGTGCTTCCGGCGATCCGGTGTCCTTTTCGGATTTGCCGTACTTCTTGAAGAATTCTCTTTTGATTTCGGGTGTCAAATACATGCCAATATTATTTAAATGATTTTTATGTATTGCAGTGTGCAAAGATATAATCATTTTTTCGAATTCACAAGATGGTATTTTCCGTTTACTTCCCGCACCCGCCGGGCCCGTGATAACTAAACTTTTTCAATCCTCTAACTTCAACCCCACTCCGCCGGACTCCCCCGCCCCGGCGGGGCATATAACTGTCCCCTTGGTGCTCCCCGTCGGCTCGCGACTTTCAACCAACTCCAACAAATCCCCGGATTTTCCCTATCTTAATACCGTAAAATATACCACTTCGCCGCCACGGTTTCATATACCGTCCGAACCTTCCCCTTTGGCGAGGAAATGGCCGCACAGCATGCAGGTGGTGCGTACTCCACCTGCTACAAATTTTACGGCAAAGAACTCACCCCCAAAACCGACTACTATTATTACGGCGACCGCTACTATGAGCCTGGTGGAGCCAGGGTAAGGGTACAACTAAATATAGCCAGAGAAGATATAGAACAATGGCAATAAAATTATTCATATCAATATTAAGTGTATTGTTACTGGTTAATAATAATTTGTAATCAAAATATTTTTAACAAAATTCTCCTTGTTGTTCAAAATTTTACGATGTCATTTCAATGGAGCGCCCGAAGGGCGCGACGGCGAAACCTCAATTACGGACGCTGCTTTCAAACCTGAGACTTTTCGTCGTTCGCCTGCGGCTCACTTTCCTCGAAGTGACAGGGTTGCTAATCCGGTGGATTCGATATACTTCCCACTGCCGTATTGTTTCCCGTTGCACGACTTCGTTGGATGTACAAGCGGAGACAATACGCGGCCCCGGATTCCCGCTTTCGCGGAAATAACATTTGGATCCAACTCAAAGGAACCCCGAATCCCCGCCGGAATCTGTGCCTGCGTAGGCCGGGTGCGGGAATAACATACAGAATCGCCGAGAGACCGGCAACCCGAAATTGTGCGGGGCGACAACCTCTGAGGGCTGTAAGGTATACACCAAAAAATTATTAAAAACCCAAACCGGAATTCAGCTTTCCGGGTTCCGTAAAAAATCCGTTCATCACCCCTTGGCTTCGCGCAAGGATTTGCCTTTGGAAAATTTATGCACCAGCACCGAATATATCAGCAAAATAAGCGTTACGGCTATCACCCACCATTGCAAATGATAATGTTCCAAACTGTGGAAAACGGTATGGAAAATACTTATACCCTGATTTTTTTCGGTACTGTGCACCAGGTAAGGATATTGCAACACCATCAAGCCGAGCCAAAAGTAAATAAACAGGTTGGTGGCCAGCAAAAAACCTTTGTTGTCCGAAGCGTAGCTTCGCACGGCCATCAGTCCGCCGAAGGCGCTCAGCATCAACACCGGAAGCAGGAACCAAACCGGATAGGCGAAAAAATATTTGAAGCGTCCGGCCTGCATAAAATAGAGTGCAGCTATGACCCCCAGGAAGATCAAACTTCCGTAAACGGCCCATTTTTGGATTTTGAATTTGAGCTTGCGACCCAAAGCCGGCCGCACTTTGTGCACCGTCCAGCCCAAACCTTGCAACAAAATCAGGATGAAAAACAGAAAAACAAACAATAAAGTAAACCAATCCAGGTAGCCCGAATCGCCGCTAAAAGGCGAAAACGACCTGCTCCATAAGCCTATGGACGCCCCGTTCCATCCGCGAAGCAAAACGGCCACATACAAACCCATTAAAACCGTCATACCCGCTTGGGCTCCGAAAAACAAGAGGTTAAGGAGTTTCCTTGCGGGGCGGTCGTCGAAAATGCGCAACAAATTATTGACCGCCACCGACAAGACATAAAGCACCACAAACAGGTAAAAAATTCCTTCGAAATACTGTCTATTCCAAGCAAAAAAACCGGGAAACACCAAATACATCAAACCGATGTAGGCCAAAAGCCAAATCTCGTTGGCCGACCAAACCGAACGTGTGCTTTCCAACACTTGGCGGCGTTCGTCGTCGTTGGAAGTGTAAAGGAAATATACGATGCGCGCACCCCATTCGTAGCCCTCAAAAAGCAAATAAAGCCCCAGGATTAACCAAAGAATAATATACCACAATACTTCCATCGAAAATTCAAATTACAGGTAAGTTTCCAAACGGCGGGCCAATTCTCCGGCAGGCATCACGCCCGACTGCCGCCACACGGGTTGCCCGTTACGGAATAAGATAAGCGTGGGCACGCCGCGTATTTCGTATCGTGCCGCCACGGCCGGATTGCGATCCACATCGATTTTGATGATTTTGAGCCGGTCGCCCACTATGGATTTGAGTTCTTTGAGCACCGGCGCCATCATTTTGCACGGACCGCACCACTCGGCGGAAAAATCCACCAAAACCGGTTTGTCGCCGCTTATTATTTGCGAAAATTTAGCCATAAATGTTCGTTTGGTAACACAAAGATACGTAAAGTTCGGGCATAAGTGCAGACCAAAGCCTCACACATAGCCGTATTTTGGCGTTTTGGCATTATTTTTTCGGTATAATTTTGTGTAACTTTGAACAAAAGCCTTTATTGCCATGCAAACCACATCCGACATTCGCACCTACGCTGTGTTTATCCATCTTTCGCCCATTATCGGCGGCTTGTTCGGCGGGTATTTGAATTTTCTTTTTCCGTTGATCATGTGGCTTATTCGTCGTAATGATCATGTGTTTATCGACGAAACCGGTAAGGAGGTGGTTAATTTTCAAATCAGTTTATTGATTTACTACCTCATCGGAATGGCCTTCGCCTTCTTGACCTTTGGATTGGGAGCGCTGCTTGTGGTGCCGCTTTTTGCGGTGTTAATGATACTTACTTTGGTTTTCGCCATTATCGGTGCCGTCAAAGCCGGTGAAGGTCAGATATACCGTTATCCTTTGAATTTACGTTTAATCAAATAATAAATCGTCGTTGTTATGAAAAAAATTCTCGCGTTGATGATGCTGTTGAGCATCAGCCTTGCCTACGGCCAAAAAAAAGGCAAAATCAAAGGCAACCGCGAAGTAATCACCCGCGTTTATACCGTGCCTCCGTTTCTGCGTGTCGAAACGGACGAGGAAATTATTATAACACTCAAAAAAACACCCGACACCACCCAAATTCAGTTACGTGCCGACGAAAACCTGCACGAAGTGCTCAAATGGGATGTCAACGACGGCACGCTCAAACTGTGGTTAAGCAAAAAAATCATTTCCAAAAAGAAATTCGAAATCACCCTGTATGTGAGCGATAAATTTCAAGGCATCGTTTTGCACAACTATGCCAAGGTGCTCACCGACGAAAAAATACGCTTGGAGCGCTTGTATGTGGAATTACACGACCGTTCCCGCGTAGATGGCGGCTTTGCGGTGCACGATACGGTGGGCATCCGGCTTACGGATAATGCTCGTTTGCATACCGACCTGGAAGCCGCATCGGTGCGTGCCGTTTTAGACAAAGACGCCACATGGGAGGGCGTGGTGTTTGCCAAAGAATTAGAGGTAAGCATGAGCCAAAGTGCCGATTTACGTTTAAAGGGCAATGCGAAGCACCTCGAAATCAACGGTGCGGATCGTGCCGAGTTCGATGGACGCAAACTGGACATCAAGAACGATGCCGACATCCGCATGACAGGGAAAGCCGTAGCCCGTATTCACGGCAAAAGCGCCGACAGGTTGCGTATCAGGCTCGACGGTTCGACCACACTCACCATCAGTGGTAATTTTGAGCATTTCCAGGTCGAACAATTTCAAGACAATGCCGCATTGCAACATTTATCCCGCTAAAACGGTGCACGGAAAAGCCAAGCGAACGATTCCGTTCAAATGATTAACCCCCGGTTTCCGGCTAACCGGGATGGTAAAGGAATTTGAAAAATGAGATATAACCTGTGGAGGTAGGAAAAATCCATTATTTGAAGCCACATATGGCCTGGGGTTTGTTATCCGTAAACTAATTCAATTTTTCAAACCGGGCATAGCGGAGCAAAAGTGTCCGGCGCCCCTGATGGTCAAAGTCCACCACCATTTTATTTCCGTTGTCGGGGTCGGCGATAATTTCGCGTATGGTTCCCTTGCCGAATTTGGGATGGCGGATTTTATCGCCCGGATGCAGGTCTTCGGGAATTTTTTCGGCTATTTGACCGGGAATGCTGCTGATTTTTTTTAGTTTTTTCGGCCGGATGCTGGCCGAAACGGGGCCCCGTGTTCGCCCGGGCTTGGGACGGGTAGCTTTAAAGGGTAAATCATCGCCCCCAAAAGTATCAGCATCCCAAATAGAAGTGGATGAAGAGCCGGACAAAACAGCCGTATCCAAAAACCTTTCATCGATCTCGTCCAAAAACCGGCTGGGTTCGGTGGGTTCGCGCCGGCCCCAACGCGACCGGTTGAGCGCGTAGGTGAGCATACACCGTTTTTTGGCGCGGGTGATGGCCACGTAAAGCAAGCGTCGTTCTTCTTCCAAATCTTTACGCGAAGTTACGCTCATCATGGACGGGAACAGGTTTTCTTCGAGCCCGGCAATGTAGACAAACGGAAACTCCAAGCCCTTGGACATGTGGATGGTCATCAAGGTTACTTTGTTGGTCTCTTCGTCTTCACGGTCTTGATCGGTAAGCAGGGCCACTTCTTGCAAGAAACCGGGCAGCGAAGTATCGCCGTCGGCCAGTTCGCGTTGGGTTTCCAAAAATTCCTGCATGGCATTAAGGAGTTCTTGCACGTTTTCCACACGCGCCTGGCCGTCGATAGGGTCGTCTTTTTTGTAGGCTTCCAGCAAGCGGGTTTCTTTGAGGATTTGCTTGGTGAGCTCAAACACATTGAGTTCTTGCGAACGCACTTGAAAACTCCGTATCATAATGGCAAAATCGGCCAGTTTTCGCCGGATGCCCGCATTGATGGGCACGGCCGGATATTGATCCAAGTGCTCAATAATGTCGAAAAGCGGTTTACCCGCTTTGCCGGCGGCCACGGTGAGTTTGTCCATGGTGGTAAGGCCGATACCGCGGGCCGGAAAATTGATAATGCGGCGCAGGGCTTCTTCGTCCTGCGGATTGACCAGCAGCCTGAGGTAGGCCAGCACATCCTTTATTTCCTTGCGTTGGTAGAACGATTGCCCGCCGTAAATGCGGAAAGGTATGCGGTCTTTGCGCAGGGCATCTTCCAAGGGACGCGACTGGGAGTTGGTGCGATACAGAATGGCAAAATCACTGTATGCCGCACCGTGCCGTGCCATTTGTTCGCGTATATCCTGGGCAATAATATGGGCTTCGTGCCCTTCGGACGATGCACTGCGCACAATGATTTTTTCGCCCGCCTCATTGGACGTCCACAAGGTTTTTTCCAGTCGCTGCCGGTTGTGACGTATCAACGAATTGCCCGCACCCACAATATTTTTGGTCGAACGGTAATTTTGTTCCAATTTATAGACCGTAGCGTCGGGATAATCCTTTTTGAAGCGCAGGATGTTTTCGATATTGGCGCCGCGGAAGGAGTAAATACTTTGCGAATCGTCGCCCACAACGGCAATGTTACGATAATAATCGGCCAGGGCACGGATAATCATGTATTGGGAATGGTTGGTGTCCTGATACTCATCAACCATTATATAGCGGAACAACCGTTGATACTTGGCCAGGACTTCGGGAAAACGGGCCAGGAGTTCGTTGGTTTTGAGGAGCAAATCGTCGAAGTCCATGGCGTTGGCCTTGAACAGTTTTTCGTTATACAGCTTGTAGAGTTCCAGGAACATGGGTCTTTTGGCCATTTCGTCCTGCTCCATAAGTTCCGGTGTTCGGGCATAGACGCGCGGCGTAATCAGGTTGTTTTTCATCATGGAAATGCGCGCTTGGATTTGCTTGGGTTTATACACGTCCTTGTCCAATCCGCGCGCTTTGACAATTTGTTTCAGGGCCTTGACAGCATCTTCCTGGTCATAGATGGTAAATTGCGGTGTGTAGCCCAGTTTGTCGGCTTCGCGGCGAAGTATGCGCGCAAAAATGGAGTGGAAGGTGCCCATCCACAGGTTGCGGGCTTCGGACGGGCCTACCACTTGGGCGATACGTTCTTTCATTTCGCGGGCGGCCTTGTTGGTAAACGTGAGGGCCAAAATATTGAACGGGTCGGCTCCTTGGAGCATCAGGTAGGCAATGCGGTAGGTGAGCACACGGGTTTTGCCCGACCCGGCCCCGGCAATAATCATTAACGGACCTTCGGTGTGCATCACGGCTTGGAGCTGCTGCGGATTGAGAAGTTTTTCGAAATCGATCACCGGAAAACCGAAATTTGGACAAAGATAACGGATAATTTTGTTGCAGAGCCACCGGAGTTGAAAAATAGGGTAATTTTCAGGGCGCCCGGGCGCCGGCGTTCGGAGCGCCGCCGGCGGGCGGATGCCCGCTGCGGATGGCCGGATGTTGAAACGGATTTTGTTAGCCCCGCCCCCGCGGCTTCGCCGCGGGGGCGGGGCGTATTGATTACCAGTTGGATACATCCGGCCATCCGCCCGGCGCGCTGCTGCGCGCCGCGGCGGCGCCACGGGTTCCGCTTCGGCCGGCGGAGCGTCCTCGCGGAAACCCGTTTCCTCACGCGACTCCCGCCGGGCTGTCCGCTCAAATGCGGCCCGGGTGCGTCGGTTTTTGCATGGCCGGCGCTGCGGTCTCTTCCTCCGGGAGCCCCCAGCGCCGGCGCAAAAAACACTTTCGCCCCTTCGCCGCATAACCGCTCCCATCCCTGGCGCGTTTGGCGCGCGATAAATCGCGCTTGAATATCGAACACCAAACAATCGATTTAATATTTCCGGTTTACGTTCTCCTACTGCAAACATTGAAGGAGAAACCGCATTG
>JALWYR010000045.1 GCA_027003085.1 Flavobacteriales bacterium | reverse complement strand
TGACGCCCCGAAAAATTTATTGAAAAAGTGCTCTTTTCTTTGTTCGGCGAAGCCGAACAAAAAACATTTTTAATGATTTGGTTCTTTCTTTTGGACGAGCAAAAGAAAGAACAAGGAAAACAAAAAACATTACAAGCCGCCCTCGAATATCGAACGCCGATCATTCGAACGCCGATTTGAGAATTGAAAAAATTCGGAAATCTTAAATCGCCGATCATTAATCGGTGTTTTCCTACTGTAAACATTGAAGGAGAGG
Organism: Flavobacteriales bacterium; assembly: GCA_027003085.1. Taxonomy (GTDB): domain Bacteria; phylum Bacteroidota; class Bacteroidia; order Flavobacteriales; family Flavobacteriaceae; genus JAADED01. The sequence continues at coordinate 2,048 of JALWYR010000045.1, read as the reverse complement.
ATTCACACCCAAGGGATTGATGAGGAGTCTAAATACATATGTTACGTTATTTTTCGGATTCCCGCTTTCGCGGGAATGACAAAAAGAATGCCCGCGGAGACCGCCGCCGAGCGAGGCGGCAGGGCTCCGCGGCGCCAAGGCGAGACGCCGCAGGTGGCTCGCCGGCAAAGAGCCGGGCCGGCCGTGGCCGTCCCGGCGACAAGCAAGGAAACGCGTAGCGGTTCCGCAGCACGCGAAGGGAGACCAACGCGAAGCCGCAGGCGGAGCGCACAGGCTCCCGGAGCCGCGGAGCAAGACCGTCAGGGCTTGCGAAGCCGCGAAACAAGACAAGGCGCGGCCTTCGCCAGGGTCAGCGGAAGCCGAAGGCTTGTGGAGCCGCGAAGGAAAACCAGCGCGGCCCGTGCGCTGGGGCACCGGAAGCGTAGGTTTCCGAAGCCGCGGAGAAAACCGGCGCAGCCGGGTTTCGGAGCGCCAAAAAACAATACCGGAATTAGCTACGGGTAAAGCCGCAGATTTTGCGAAAAATGTTTTATATTTGCAAGCCGTTAATAAACGAAAATCAAAACACGTGGATACAACAAGTTACAAAACCCGATCGGCCAACAAAAATACCGTCCGAAAGGACTGGTTGCTCGTTGATGCCGAAGGACAAACCCTCGGACGTTTGGCTTCCAAAGTGGCCAAGCTCATCCGCGGTAAGCACAAACCCTACTTTACCCCGCACGTGGATTGCGGTGATCACGTAGTGATCATCAACGCCGAAAAAATCCGGCTCACGGGCAATAAGTGGGACGACAAGGAATATGTTTGGCACACGGGATACCCCGGCGGTCGCCGTAGCATTTCGGCCATCGACCTGTGGAAAAAACATCCCGAACGCCTGATCGAAAAAGCCGTCAAAGGTATGCTACCCAAAAACCGGTTGGGCCGTAAACTGTTCAAAAACCTGCACGTGTATGCAGGCCCCGAACATAAACACCAGGCCCAAAATCCCCAACCCTTCGACCTCAATAATTTTAAATAAACCCTATGGATACCATTCATACCATCGGACGACGTAAAACATCGGTAGCCCGTATTTTTATGAAGGAGGGCTCGGGTCAAATCACCGTAAACGGACGCGCTTTCGAGGATTATTTTCCCGTGTTGACCCACCGCGTCGATATCCTGAAACCTTTCCGGGTAACCGACACCATGGGTAAATACGACGTGAAAGTAAACGTCAAAGGCGGCGGATTGACCGGTCAGGCCGGTGCCATCCGTTTGGCCATCGCCCGCGCACTTCTGGAAGTAGACCCCGAATTCCGGGCACAACTCAAACCCGCCAAACTGCTTACACGCGACCCGCGTATGGTGGAACGTAAAAAATACGGACGACCCAAAGCACGTAAGAAATTCCAATTCTCCAAACGTTAATACCAACCTGTTCTGTTTAGTTTAGCATCCAAACACGTCGGGAACGTGTTGCTATGCGAAGGAACGTAAACTAAATGTAAAATCATGAAAAAACCCGAAATCAACGAACTACTCGACGCCGGGGTGCATTTCGGACACCTGACCCGTAAATGGAACCCCAACATGGCCCCTTATATCTACGGTGCCAAAAACAAAATCCACATTATCAACCTCTACAAAACCATCGCCAAGATCGAAAAGGCCCAAAAATTCCTCAAAGGAATGGCGACAAGCGGACGTAAAATCTTGTTCGTATCCACCAAAAAACAAGCCAAAGACATACTGGCCGAAAAGGCGCAAAGTGTCAAAATGCCCTACATTGCCGAACGTTGGCCCGGCGGCATGCTGACCAACTTTGTTACCATCCGCAAGGCCATCAAAAAGATGGACCAAATCGACAAAATGAAAAAAGACGGCACCTACGATACGCTGTCCAAAAAAGAAAAACTCACCCTCGACCGTCAGCGCGCCAAACTGGAAAAAAACCTGGGGTCTATCAAGGATATGACCCGCTTGCCCGGCGCCATGATCGTGGTGGACGTCAACAAAGAACATGTGGCCGTAAAGGAAGCCAATAAACTGAACATTCCCAT
>JALWYR010000044.1 GCA_027003085.1 Flavobacteriales bacterium | reverse complement strand
CGTATTTGCATCAAAGCCCTTACTACCGGATTCGCTTGCAGGGCTCGGAAGATGTATTGCCCAGAACCCGGGTGGAAATCAGCGGCAAAACCCTGCGCATAACCAACGATGCCTATTGCCTTATTCAACATGCCGGTTCCACGGCCCGGCTCGACCTGTATGCACCCGACCTCAAAGTGATTATTGCCAACTCGGATTTGCCGGTTAGCTCTACCGATACCCTCCGTTATGCACATCTGAAACTGATCAGCGAAAATGCTATGGTGGGCGAAAACAACATTACCGATTTCGACCTGCGCATTCATAATCAATCACTTCATATTGTAGCCAACGGAACATCGATTTTTCGCATCCAAGGCCAAACGGATAAATTGAATGCGGGTTTCTACGGCGTTAATCCGGCGTTTTACGGCCGGAAACTCCGGGCCCGGCGGGTTTATTTCTATCAACGCAGCGGCGGTGATATGCACTTTTATCCGCTGGATCGTATCGACGGCGATTTATATGGCTACGGAAACGTGTATATCCACCACCGGCCCGACACGGTAAATATCCGCCGCCATTATGCGGGAAATGTCATTTGGGCCGATTAACCGGCTGCTTCGTCTGGACGGCCGTTTTGTGAATGCAGTTTAAAAATACTCATATTGAATTCGTGCCCCATCAGCAGAATAATGGCAAACACGTAAAACATAAATTGAATAATCAACAAGGCCCCGATGGAACCATACAACTGGTTGTAGCGGTTAAAATTTTGGATATATAAACCGAATAAATAAAAACCGATAATCATAAATATCGAAGTCAAAAAACTGCCGGGCGAAAAAAACGGCAATTTGCGCCCTTCCTCGGTGCCGAAATGATAGATCACCGATACCAAAAACAAAATCACCAGGAAATAAATCAAGCGCTTCGACCAATAAATCCAAGAGCCGATATCATCCAACAAACCCTCTTTTTTCAACCGGTAAATCCATATTTCGGAATAAATTTCCAAACCGATGGCCGTTAGAATAATAACGAATATCAACAGGGAAATGAGCAGGGCAAAGCCGTATTGGCGATAAAATTTGCGCACGCGGAACACTTTGTTGACCGACGATTCGAAGCCCGTCAGCATGGCATTAACCCCGTTGGCCGTAAACACAATGGACAAAAGCAAACCCAACGACAGCAAGCTCTCGCGCCTGTGCAAAGCCAAGTCGGTTACGATTTGCCGGAACATATCCTGCGATTTGGGCGGGATCAAATCAAATATAAAGGTCATAAAATCCTCCTGAAAGCCGTGGATGGGAATAAAGGCGATCAAACTGAGCATAAACAACAAAAACGGAAACATGGCCATAAAAAAATTGTAGGCAATGGCCGATGCACGCATGGTCAGGAAGCCGCGAACCAATCCGGTGGTGTAGAACCGGAGCACTTCATAGAGGTTCAAATTCGGGTAGAACGGGAAACGCACACCTTGCAATGCACGCAAAAAACCGTAATACAATGCTGCCACATTCCTTTGGATGCGATGATATGTCCGTTTCCAAGCATTCATCCTTCCGGTTTTAACTTTTCGGATACCAATGCCATGGCTTGGGACGGCGTTTGGGCATGCCGGATTGCAATACTGCCGGTCGAAAAAAGCCGTAATTCCTCCGGGATGCTGTCATCCGGTTTGTGTCCGGTAACAAACACCATCACTCGGGCATTGAAAGATGCGATTTTGGGCAAAATATGTTGCAAAAACCATTTTTCGAATTCCGCATCCGCAAGCATATCCACGCTGCGCAGATCCAGCATGACGGCCCTTGCTCGCTTATGGATTCGTCCGCTGAAAAAATTGAGCATTTCGTGATAGACGCCTTCGGCGTCCATATAGGCGGCATATTCCGTGTAGCGCAAATGCATAAGATGTTGTAATTCCAAATAATGCGCTTCCAAAAATTTGGATCGATACAAAATCATTGTTCGGGCATTGGCGGAATCCAAAGATAATTCATAAAATCGGTAATGCGGTTATCCTTCACCGGAACCCCTTCGTTTTCCAAAAGCCGCTGCATCAAATCGGGTGTTTCGAAATGCCAACGTCCCGTGAGCTCCCCCCGCCGGTTTACGACGCGATGGGCGGGAATGGCAGGATTGAATTTTTGGCGGTTCAGGATGTAGCCCACCATGCGCGCCGCCGAAGGCGAACCGGCCGCCCGGGCCAAATGGCCGTAGGTGGTTACGCGCCCCCGCGGAATGCGGCGAACCAAATCCAACACGCGTTTTTCGAAATCACTCATGTTCGTCCGGGATAAAAATCATCCCATTCTTTGGGCCTGGGCGGATGCAATTTGTTCACACTACGCGCCACCACGGTGGCCACAGTGGCATCACCGGTAACGTTGATCACTGTTCGCAACATATCCAACGGGCGGTCGATGGCAAAAATCAGTGCCAAACCCGCGGTTAGCAATTCCGACGGGAAACCCAAAGCATCCAACACAATCACCAGCATCACCATGCCGGCGCCCGGCACCGCTGCCGCCCCTATCGACGCCAAAAGCGCCGTTAGCACAATGGTCAGCTGGTTTTCGATGCCCAAACCCTGCGGCCACAAAACCTGCATGATAAACACCGCCGCCACGGCTTGGTATAAACTGGTTCCGTCCATATTCACCGTAGCACCCACGGGCAACACAAATCCGGCTACCTCCTTGTCCACACCCACATGTTCCTCCACCCGTTCCATGGTAACGGGCAGCGTAGCCGCACTGGAACTGGTGGAAAAGGCCAATAATTGGGCCGGACTCAGTTGGCGTAAAAACCACAAGGGATTTTTACGGGCACCCAAACGCACCAACAGGGCATAAACACCAATCATCAACGCCAATCCAACCACCACCGTCAGCGCATACCACAACAAGCCCGCCATCAGGTTCCAATCGGCACCCGTGCTCACCACCAAATGGGCCATCAGGGCAAAAACGGCATAGGGCGCCGTGAGCATGATCATGTCCACAATTTTGAGAATAATCTCATTGAAGCCATCAAAAAAATCCTTGACCGTTTGCACCTTGTGCGGCGGACTCAGCACAATGGCCAAACCCAATAATACGGCAAAGAATATCACTTGCAACATCAACCGGTTGTTGCTCATGGCGGCAAACACGTTGTCGGGAACCATATCCACCAAAAATTGCAATGCGGGTTGCTGTTTTTGTTCCAAAGCCGTTTCGACGCGGGCTTGCATTTTGTCGGACTGCGAAAATTGCGAAACCAAACGTTCCACCGTTTCTTTTTTGATACGCTTGCCCGGCTTGATGGTATTCACCGCCACCAAACCGATGCTGATAGCCATAATCGTGGTAAAAACATACAAACCGAAAGTGCGCAAACCGATACGCTTGAATTGAACGATGTCTTTCAAATCAGAAATTCCCTTGACCAAGGATGCCAAAATCAACGGCACGGCTATCATTTTGAGCATACGCACGAAAATAATGCCCCAAGGTTGGATCCAGTTATAGGAAAAATCTTTACCCCAAGGCACAAAACTCAGCAAGACACCGCCCGCCAATCCGGCCAGCATACCCAACAGGATTTTCCAATGCAATGCCAATCCTTTCCTTGATTGCTTATTCATTCGTTTGCATTTTTTGAAGCAGATACATATCGGCCAACACCAGTGCCGTCATACTCTCCACAATGGGCACGGCACGCGGCAGCACACAAGGGTCGTGACGTCCTTTACCGGCAATTTCCACCATTCGACCTTGCTCGTCCAAGCCCTGTTGTGCCTGCATCAGGGTGGCCACGGGCTTGAAACCCACGCGAAAATAGATGGGCATACCGTTGGAAATACCGCCTTGGATGCCACCCGAAAAATTGGTGCGGGTGGTTTTGTCGGGCAGGAAAAGGTCGTTGTGCTGCGAGCCGCGCATACGCGTGCCGGCGAATCCGCTACCGTATTCAAAGGCCTTGGCTGCGGGAATGGACAGCATGGCGGCGGCCAGTCGTGCCTGTAATTTGTCGAACACCGGTTCGCCCCAACCGGCCGGAACGCCTTCCACTACGCAGAAAATCGTTCCACCCACCGTGTCACCTTGCTTGCGCACACGACGGATAAGCGCTTCGAAGCGCGCTGCCGCTTCGGCATCGGGTGTGCGCACGGCAAAATCGTCGATGCGGTCTAAATCCAGTTCATTCCAGGGTTTGTCCAAACGTTCCTCACCCACGGCATCCACATAGGCCCGGATACGCACTTGCGGAATAAGATGCGCCGCCAACGCACCGCCTACGATGCGTGCCACCGTTTCGCGTGCCGACGCCCGTCCACCGCCGCGCCAATCGCGATGGCCGTATTTGGCCGCATAAGTAAAACCGGCATGCGACGGGCGGAATACCTCTTTCAGGTGCGCATAATCTCCGGGCCGTGCGTTGGTGTTGCGCACCACAAAACCGATGGGCGTGCCCAAAGTTTTCCCTTCGAAAATGCCCGAAAGGAACTCCACGCGGTCGGCTTCGCGGCGTGCGGTGGTAAGCGCAGATTGGCCGGGCCGGCGGCGTGCCAATTGGTGGTCGATCGATTCGAAATCGATGCGAACACCCGCAGGCATCCCGTCCAGTACACCTCCCAAAGCCGGCCCGTGCGATTCGCCGAAGGTGGTCAGGCGCAAAATACGGCCAAAAGTGTTGGACATGGAGCTTGAATTTGAAAGCAAAATACGGAATTTACTGCGAATTTCGTTTTTTACTTGGGTGTCCCGAACACCAGTGCCCGGGGTGCCCTAAAATTTTATAGAAACAGAAAAATGATCAAGCCAAATACTCGCCGCGCGCTGCATCGAAGTGAAGGAAAAGAAATAGAAAAATCACAAAATTCCATAGCGATGAGCCACCATAGCTAACAAAAGGTATTGGGATGCCTACGGTGGGAAATAAACCCATGGTCATCAGGACGTTAAGAAAAAGATGAACGGTCAAAAAAGCCGCCAAGGAATAACCGAACACGGCCGCAAAAGCATTCTTCTGACGCTCGGCCAAAAAATAAAGCCGGATGATAAAAATCACATACAGCATCATGAATATGCCCGCACCCACAAAACCGAATTGCTCGGCTATGGCCGTAAAAATATAGTCGGTATGCTGTTCGGGAATAAACCGGCCCTGCAACTGACTGCCGCGCCCCAAACCGCGCCCTTTCACTCCACCGTTGGCAATGGCTATTAGGGATTGGCGCAAATGGTAACCCGCACCTTTTTCGTCTTTGAGTTTGCCCAACAAAATTTCGATGCGCTGCTGCTGGTGAGGTTTGAGCACTTGACGAAATCCATATATACTTGCACGTGTCCACAATATGCTTAAACCGCCTGCCAGAATCACCCATGCCAAAAGGCGTGTGCGTTGCTTTTTGCCCGCCTTGATCCAAATGGCCAGGGCCGCCAGCAGGGAAAGCAGTCCCACCGCCCCTATCACATAGCGATAGTCATACCGCACCGAAAGGAAGAACAAGAATACGGCCCAAAGCAGCGGCAACAAAATTTGGGCCTTCAAGCCGAAACGAAACAACACGATGGTATATGCCGCCACAAATACCAAAACCGTTCCTACGTCGGGTTGCAACAAAATAAGTCCGATGGGAATACCAACAAGCACCACTACTTTAAGGAAATCCTTCAATCGATTTAAAGAAAAATTTCTGTCGGTCAGCAATTTAGCCAGACCTAAACTCACCATCCATTTGGCTGCTTCGGCAGGTTGGAATCCGAAACTTCCCACACGAAACCAGGAACGGGCCCCCGAAACCTTGTGTCCGGCCACCAAGACCAAAGCCAGCAGGAGTAATGCAAACAAATAAAACAACGAACTCCACCGCATGAAAAACTTGTGCCGTGTAAGGGCAATCAAGCCGGCGAAAATCAAGGACATCAACAACCAGATTGTTTGCTTTCCCGCATGACTGTGCCAAAAATCCTTATCGGGAAAATGATAGCGATCCACCATGGCAATCATAATAATTCCGAAGCCGGTAAGCAACAAGAAAAACAAGATGCTCACCCAATCGTAATCCCAAAAATTTTGTTCACGGCTTCGAACCATGGGCTTTGGTTTGATAGATGGAAGTTAAATCGGCTTTGAGCACCTTTTCCAAAAGGTCGGTGCGGGTAATATGGCCACGCAAATATTTTTCGATAATCAACGAGGCTATGGGTGCGGCCAAGGTGGCACCGTAGCCGCCGTTTTCGATAAACACCGAAACCACAATCCGCGGATGCTTCATCGGCGCAAAGGCTACAAAAATCGAGTGGTCGGGCAGGGGAATTTTTTTTCCGTCACGGCGAATAAAATTTTGGGATGTTCCCGTTTTTCCGCAAATATCCAAGCCGGGCACTTCGCTATACCGGGCTGTTCCTTTGGTAAACACTTCACGCATGCCGCGTATGACAGGCCGGAAATACACGCTGTCGATACCGGTGTAGTGCTTGGTTCGAAATTTAACAGGGAGCACCGTATCTTGAATTTGACGAACAAAATGGGGCGTGTAATACCATCCGCGATTGGCTATGGCGGCCGTCATATTGGCCAATTGGATGGGGGTTACCAACACCTGCCCTTGGCCGATACCGTTGGAAATAATATTCATGGCCTTCCAACGTCGATGTCCGAAATAGCGGTGGTAATAACTGCTGTCGGGAATGTTCCCTTTGCTCCCAACGGGCAAATCATAGCCCAAATAACGGCCCAAACCGAAACGCCTTACCGCTTCGGCCCATTTTTGCTGCCCCATTGGGGCGCTGCCGTAACTATTGACAATTTGCAAATATGTTTTGGAAAAATAGGTATTACACGAATAAGGAATGGCATAAGACAAATTCACCGGTCCGTTACGCCCGCAATGGCAGCGCATAAACCGGTTGCCATAACGAAAGCCGTGATGACACACATAGGTGGTCCGGGGACGAATGGCTCCGGTTTGCTGGCCCACCAAAGCATTGACCAATTTGAAAGGCGATCCGGGCGGATAAGTGCCAAGCAAACTCCTGTCGAACAAGGGTTTGTTAACTTTATCTTTGAGCCAACGGCTTATGAACCTGTTACGGTCGCGGCGGGTCAGCAATTCGGGGTCGTAGGAAGGCGCCGTTACCAATGCCAGCACTTCGCCCGTTGCAGGATCCAGCACCACCACGGCGCCATGCTTGCCTTGCATCAAGGTATCGATAAAGGCCTGCAATTCGATGTCGATACTAATATGTAAATCCTTGCCGGGAATGGCGGCCGTGTCGCGTTGCCCGTTGGCATAGGGCCGGGTTATCCGGTTGTATTTATCGCGTTCAAAATAGCGAACGCCCTTGCGGCCACGTAAAATTTTTTCGTAATATTTTTCCAATCCGGCCACACCCACCCAGTCGCCTTGACGATAAAAAGGGTCTTTTTTGACCAATGCAGGCCCGGCTTCTTGCAAATATCCCAATACATTGGCGGCATGAGCGGTATGATACTTACGCATATGTCCACGACGGATATCAAAACCCGGAAACCTGTGCCGTAATGCCATAAAACCCGATATATCGTTTTTCAAATATCCGTTGGCTATCATAGAAGGTTTGATACGTGAATAACGGTATGCCCGGCGAATTTTACGTTTCAGTTCCACGGTGTCCATTTGCAGCAGCCGGGCCAACAAAAGGGTGTCGAACGGCCGGGTAGCCGAGGGCGTAATCCAAACCGAATAAACCGGCTGGTTGGAGGCCAGCAAACGTCCGTTACGGTCATAAATAAACCCGCGCGGCGGCGTGATGTATTCTTTGGTCAATGCATTAAGGAGGGCTTCCTTTTTGTAGGCATTGGGCAAAAGCTGCAAATAGGCCAAGCGCGCTTCGACCGTGAACAAAAGCACCAGGACAAACAACACAATAAGCTTAAACCTGTTGT
>JALWYR010000043.1 GCA_027003085.1 Flavobacteriales bacterium | reverse complement strand
CCCTAAATCCGGTTCCACGTCCGGCCGGCCGCCGCGGGCGTTCGCCCGCCGGCGGGGCCCCGAAACCCGGCGCCGGGGCGCCCTAAACTTGACCGGAAACAATACTTCCTGCCACAGGTTTTGATTTTAGCCGTAATTTGTAGTATTTTTGAGTTTGCCAACCCGCAACAACTACCCGATGATTGACCCGCATCTGTTGATTTCCGACATCTTGAAAGCCATTCCGGTGGGCTTTGTGCTCAGTTTTTTTATCGGGCCGGTGTTTTTTGTGCTGCTCGAAACCAGTGCTACCAAAGGCGGACGGGCGGCCGTGGCTTTGGATTTGGGTGTGGTGATTGCCGATTTCCTGTTTATCGTCATCGCCTTTTTGAGTTCGTTTAAACTCCTTAAACAACTTACCGACCATCCGGCCTTGTATTTGTTCGGTGGTGTAATTATGGCCTTCTACGGACTTATCAGCATCATTCGCAAACCCAAAAAGGAAAGCATCGAAAACCAAACCGAACTGGAATTGCCCAAAAACAATTACCTGAACCTGTTTTTCAAAGGTTTTTTCCTGAACTTTATCAATATCGGCGTTTTGGCCTTTTGGTTGGCGCTCATCATTGTTTTTTCACCTCAGTTAGGTATGAATCCCTTACGGATTTTCGTGTTTTTCGGCACCATTTTGGTTTCCTATTTCATTGTGGATTTGGGTAAAATTTATTTGGCCAAACAACTGAAAAATAAAATGACACCCCGGCGCATTACGCGCATTCGTAAATTTATCGGCGTGATTATCCTGCTAGGTGGCTTGTATTTGATCTACGAAGGGTTTAGCGACAACAAAGGCCTTAACCATACCATTGACAATATCAAAAACATTGAGCAAACCACGGGCTTGCGCAAAAAATAACACGCCCCCCAAAGGAGGGCGTGCAATGCTTTGAATAGGTCGCCCGTTTATTTGACTTCGAACGAAACTTTTAGCGTAACGCGGTATTCGGTGATTTTGCCGTCTTTGACCACTACGCTTTGGTCTTTTACGTAAGCCGAGCGGATGTCTTTTACGGTTTCGCCGGCTTTTGCAATAGCACGGGCGGTGGCGTCTTCCCACGATTTGTCGGAATTGGCCATAAGTTCGATAACTTTGATTACTGACATGGTAAAAAATTTTAATGGTTTGTAAAATCAAAGTTAATTATTTTCATCCTTCTTGCAAAATACGTTCCAAGGCCATGCCGCGCGAACCTTTGATCCAAACACTTCCGCTTGTGAGCCGGTGGAAAACACCGCTTCGAATAAAATCTTCGGTGGTGGAGAACACGCCGGCCACATATTCCGGCCTTTCGCCCAGCGTTTGCACCGCTTGGCCATACAATGGTCCGATGACATATACGCTTATTCCGGTGCCGGCCAAAACTTGCAATATGCGCCGGTGCATTTCCACGGCATCGGGCCCCAGTTCCAACATATCGCCCAAAACGGCCGTATGCGGGCCCGGAAGCCGCCGCAGGCTTTCCAAGGCGGCGCGAACGCTTGTGGGATTGGCATTGTAGGCATCCAAAATGATGTTTAAATCGCCCCGGCGAATCCATTGCGAACGATTGTTGGCCGGGCGATAATCTTCAATGGCAGCTTTGATGTGCAACAAATCCACTCCGGCCAAAACGCCCGCCGCTAGTGCACCGGCCATATTGCGCGCGTGAAAATCGCCCACCAGTTGCGAACCTATTTCCGTTCCCCGGAAACGCAGGCCGGCAAAGGGGCCGTTGTGAAGGGCTTCTACATGTATCTGCGCCTGCGGATGAACGGCAAAACTGTATCCGAAACGTTCCATCCCTTCGGTATGACGGCGTTGGCGCTCGTCGTCCCAGTCGATGATGGCCGTGCCGCCATGGGATTTCAAAGCACGGTAGAGGGCTGTTTTTTCGCGAACCACACCTTCCAAGTTTTTGAAAAATTCCAGGTGTGCTTCGCCAAATCCCGTAATGTAGCCGTAATCCGGTTCGGCAATAGCACACAAAGCGGCTATTTCGCCCGGATGGTTGGTGCCCATTTCCACCACCGCCCATTGGGTACCGGGTTGCAAGCGCAAAAGCGTAAGCGGAACCCCGATATGGTTATTCAAATTACCTTGGGTGGCCAATACCTTGAATTTTTTGTTCAATACCGCCGCCATAAGTTCCTTGGTAGTGGTTTTTCCGTTGGAACCGGTTACGGCCAGAATCCGCGCGGCCATTTGCCGGCGATGGAAACGAGCCAAATCTTGAAGGGCTTTCAGGGTATCGGGCACATAAAAAAATCCGTCTCTTCCTTCCAGGTCGGGACGTTGGGTAACCACAAGCGCCGCGCCTTTGGCGCGGGCGTCTTCGGCAAAGTTGTTGGCATCGAAATTTTCGCCTTTCAGGGCAAAAAATACACAATCTTCGACATCTTTGCGTGTATCGGTGGCAATGCAAGGATGCTTGCGGAAATGCCGGTAGAGTTCTTGAATATTTTCCTCGGAATTCATGATTATCGCTTCAAATGAATGCTCAGCGGGCGTAGGAGTAATAAATAAACAGGGCATAGAGCAAAAGGAACAAGGAACCCTTCCACCAATCGATGCGGTGGCGCGGTGGCAAAAGGGCCAAGGGCACTACCAGCAACGAAATGGCGGTCATCCAATAGATGTCGTTGTGCAAAATGCCTGCATCGAAACGGGCAATGGGCTTAATCATAGCCGTAAGTCCCAACACCGAACCGATGTTAAAAATATTGGACCCCACCAGGTTGCCCAACGAAAGGTCGCGCTCTTTTTTCAATGCCGAAATGACCGAAGCGGCCAATTCGGGAACACTTGTTCCCACGGCAATGACGCTAATGCTGATAATCCGTTCGCTCACACCCAGCATACGGGCCAATTCCACGGCACCGTCCACCAACCAGCGGGAGCCCAAATAAAGGGCCGCACCACTGAGCACCAACCAAAAGAGAATGAGCGGAAATTTGATGCCGTGCAAATCTTCGTCCGGCTCATCAAGGGCCGCATCACCCGACCGGTAGGACTGCCGGACGATAAACACCACAAAAACCACCAGGGCCACAAACAAAATCAGCCCTTCGATGCCCGAAAGCCGGTGCCCCGTAAACAGGAAAAGCCACAGCAAAGCGCTCATAAGCATCATCATGGGCCAGTTGTAGGCATAGGTGGGCCGCTTGACGCCTATGGGAATCAGGATGGCCGTAAAGCCAAGCACCAGGGCGATGTTGGCAATATTGGAACCCACCACATTGCCCAAAGCAATGTCGGGATGCCCTTTGACGGCCGATAGCAAACTGACAATCAATTCGGGCACTGAGGTGGCAAACGACACCACCGTCATCCCAATAACGATGCGCGAAATGTGCAGCCGTTGGGAAACGGCCACCGAGGCCTTGACCAAATACTCGCCGCCGAAAACCAGCAGCAAAATACCTAATGCCAACCACAATACGGCTTCCATGGGGCTTTACTTTTCGGATGGGGTTTCTTCCTTATCCGTTTGGGCCGAACGGGCCACGAAATCATCGAGCAGCTCCGATTGGCGGAGCAAATCGAACCATTGGAGGATTTTTTTCATGTGCGAAGGATAGAATTGGTCTTCGTCGTAGTCGGGAAGGATTTGGCGGAAAAAGTTTTGCAACGCATCCTTGGGTGCGTTGGGTGCAGGTATTTCGCCTTCGTAGGCGGCCATTTTCTTGATGACTTCGGTCAACGGAACTTTGTCTTCTTCGGTGTAGATCACAATATCATCCAACATGGAAACGGCAAAAGGCGAGGCCACAATACGTTTGCCCGAGGTTATATGTCGGGCGAAAATGCCCGATTTGGTCTGACCCAGCAAGCGATAAAGTCCGGGTTTTCCGGTAACGCTCAGCAAAACCAAGTCTTTCTTATTCATTAATCCTTATCTTTGCATATACACGAGCCAAAGATAAATGAAAATCGGGAGTTTTGATATTAGCCGGAAGGAATTGATAAGATTTTACGAGAATCGCATTGGGAGATGTAACGCCGTTCGAATGTAACAAATCGTTTGGGTTTATTTTTTTACCACCTTAGCCCTAAACATTTTGCCATTGGCGTGGATTCGTAGAAAATATACTCCGGCAGGCAAGTTATCAAAAACTATTTCGTTGCCATAGTGCTTGCCTGTCAATTGCCCGGTGGAATTTGATATTTCAACGCTTTGTATTTCATAGCCGGGCGGGGGAATAAGGTGGAGCGTATGACTTACCGGATTGGGATACAAGCGCCACCGGCGGCTTATTTCGGGGACGGCGTATTGGGCGCACTCGTCTTCGGTTTCGACAAAATGGCCGGCCGGGTCCACATTGGTCCAATGGGTTTGACTCCATGAGGCATCGTCCACCAAAATACAATGAAGTTGCGGATTGCCCAAAGCGCTGAATCCCGTCATATTCCGGTTGTTGCCGTTGCGTAGATCCAAAATACGGAGTGCCGTTGAGTCGCAATGTAAATATCGCAATTGGGTTTGGGCACGTAAATCCAGGGAGTCCAAAGGGTTTCCGCCGACCAATAGCGAAACCAAGTGGGTGTTGGCTTGTAAATCCAAGCCGGTCAGGTTGTTATGGGCGGCAAAAAGTACTTGCAAATCGGGATTTCCCGACAAATCCAAAGCATCGATGCCGATTCCTTCGACAAACAGGCGGCGAAGCTGCGGGTTGGCATGCAAATCGGGTGGTGCGGAAAAATGATTGTTTTCTTCGTCGTGCGGGATGCTTCCCCACGACCACCATTGGCCCAGGACAAGCTCTTGGAGTATAGGATTGTGCGTAAGATCAATTCCGGTTAGCCGGCATTTGTTTACATTGAGATATACCAATTCGGGATTGTGGGTTACATCAATGGACGTAAGCTGCGTGTTGTGAAGCATACTTAGATGTTGCAAATGCGGATAAGGTGCCAAGTCGATGCTTGTAAAATCCTGGTCGGCCAGTTCCAAAAAGCGCAGGTTGGGAGCCGGCGGTAATACCAAATGGCCTATGGGAATAAAATTCAGTTCCAGGTGTTCCAAACGGGTATTGGCCGACAAATCCAGGGTGTCCAATTGGTTGTAGTAGCCGGCCATATCGTTATAGTCGGTGTTTGAATAGACCAGGAAGCGCAATCGGGTATTTTGACTCAGGCCGGTGATGTCGAAAAAATTGGAACCGGTAATCAAGGTATCCAATTGGTGCAGGTGGCTTATATCCAATGTGATGTGGGAACTTTGTTGAAGTAAGCCGGCAAAACGGAGATTCAGACTTATTAAACTATCGTTCCGGCTTAAATCCAGAAATGACATCAATGTTCCCCAAGCGCTAAATCCCTTTAAATGCAAATTATTGTTCAACCGGACGGTGTCGAGGATTTTGTTGTCGATGTAAAGGTATTCCAAGGCGGTAAAATCACCAATGCCTTCGATGCTACGGAGTGCCAAATCGGCCTGGCGTAGGTCCAAAACCCTGACCGTATCGATGGCGGCGGTAAGCACTTGGCCGTTGATCGTGTTGTCGGGGTCCAAACCGCGGTCGATCAGGTATTGTTCGAAATGCGGGTCGGGAATGGGGGTGTATTGGGCACGAAGAGGGGGAAATATGAGGAACAATAAAAGGATACCGAGCCGGCGCATAGATAAAATGTGTTTGATTGAGGTAAATTTAGTGAAAATTTAATTATCATTTCACTGCTTTTTGAATATTCTAAAAGGTGAAGTGCACTACCCTTCGATACAAAATTGCTCCTTGGTTGCAAGTTCGCTTATTAGCAGGCATTTTCGCGCCAGGGATGGGAGCGGTTATGCGGCGCGGGGCAAGCCGAATTTTTTGTGCCGGCGGCGGGGGCTTCGCCGCCCCGACAAGAAGACCACGGCGCCGGCTTTACAAAAACCGGCCTTGCCCAAGCCGCATTTGAGCGGACAGCCCGGTCCCGCCAAGTGAACGCGCTGCGATGCGCAGCACGCAGCTTGCGTGAACTTGTGCGGGAGGCGCCCTAAAATAAAAAAACAAATAACTTATCTTTGCATAACAGGAGCGCCGAAATAAATGAAAGTCAGATTTTTTGCTTGGGTTTTTCTTACACTGTCGCTTTGGTCTTGCCATAAGCCCAAAATGCTGCTGCCGGTGAACGATAACCCCGGACCGCACGACATCAACAGCGTTACGCAGGCCTATGTGTTTTTTGAAATTCACGGTGGCGACACGGTGGCACGGCTCAACAAAAACCAACTGTTTACGGCTATGCACTGGGTGGTGCACGTGGACAGGCGCCTGCCGCTGAAAAAAATCATTGTCCCCTTGCAAACACTCTACAAAAAGCGTCATAAAAAATCCATCCACAGCAATCCCGGTGCGCGGATGTATTTGAGCCACGTGGACACGCTGCGCAATGTGCTGGCCCTGGATGATTTTACCGATGTGGAAGTCGAAACACCCTTTTATTTTTCGCGCCAATACGTCGAAAAATACCCGAAAATCACAGGCGGCAAGCCGGTGGTGCACCTGGATTTGCAACCGGGCAGGTTATGGGTAGGCAGTGTGGCTTTTGCCTTTCCGGCCCGGAAAAAGGCCTTTTTGGCCTATATGGACAGCTTGAAAACCGACCGCCGGCCGCGCTTGGTGTTTATCAATGCCGACTACAATGTAGACTACCGCAGCTTCAACAATCTGCTGGGCGCCGTGCGCAGCTTGGACAGCATTATGTTCCGGGTGTCGGACAAAATGTTTTGGTATAATCCCGCAGAAGTGCAACGATGACGGAATTGCTTCACATACGGTTTTTGGATATCCTGGACATTGTGTTGTTCGGGCTGTTGCTCTACTACCTGTATAAACTGCTCAAAGGCACAGCGGCCATCAATATTTTTGCGGGCATTGCCATTATTTACCTGATTTGGAAAGTTACGCAATGGGCCCGGATGCAGTTGCTTTCGGAGGTTTTGGGCAAGTTTTTGGGCTTGGGCGTGATTGCGCTGTTGATTGTTTTCCAGCAGGAAATCCGGCAATTTTTGTTAATGTTGGGCTCCAAAAAATTTACGCCGTCGGGGATGTTTCAGGATTGGGGATTATTTTCGCGCTCCACAAGTAGTCGCACCAATGTGGAGGCCTTGGTAAATGCCGCCAAAAACCTGAGCATAAGGCAAATGGGCGCTTTGATTTTGATCAAGCGCAATCAGAATTTGGATTTCCTGAAAAACACGGGCGACAAAATGGACATCACGGTCAACGAGCCCATTGTGGAAAGTATTTTCTACAAAAACAGTCCGCTGCACGACGGTGCCATTGTGGTGGAAGGCGATAAAATCACCGCCACGCGCGTGGTGCTACCCATTTCGCCCGAAATCAAGTTGCCCAAGGAATACGGCTTGCGCCACTTGGCGGCGGTGAGCATTACCAAAAACACCGATGCGCTGGCCCTGGTGGTATCGGAAGAAACGGGCAAAATTTCCTACATCCGCAACGGACGTTTTGTGCCCTACAAGGACTACGACGACCTGGTGCGCAAAATCAAGCGCGACCTGGGTCAATGGGACGGGCGTTAAACTTTGGGCCGCCGCCGGCATCCAAGCATTACAAGATGTTGTATGAACGAAACCGAAAGGCGGATTTTAGCCGAAAAAGATCCGGGCCGCCGTATGTCGGCCTTGGTGCGCCACTACGGTGAGCAACTCTATGCCGTGATCCGGCCCATTGTGAAAACCCACGCCGACACCGACGACGTGTTGCAGGAAACGCTGCTGAAAATCCACCTGAACTGGGATAAATTCCGCGGCCAAAGCGGATTGTTTACCTGGATGTATCGCATTGCCGTCAATGAGGCCTTGCAATTTCTCAGGCGCAAATACCAAAGCAGCCGCGTGGACGACCCCGAACTGCACCGCCGGCTCCTGGAAAATATGCGTGCCGACCCTTGGTATAATGGCGACGACATTCT
>JALWYR010000042.1 GCA_027003085.1 Flavobacteriales bacterium | reverse complement strand
AAAAAGAAGAAAAAGGATTTGGACAGGATGTATCCCAAATTCATCGAAAACGCCAAGGCCAAAGGTTATCCGGTCAAGGTGTTGGAAAAAATTTGGAAAGATTGGGAGGCCTTTGCATCCTATGCGTTCAACCGGTCGCACGCCGTTAGCTACGCCGTGCTGGCCTATCATACGGCCTATTTGAAAGCCAATTATCCGGCCGAATTTTTTGCCGCATCGCTTTCCAACAATTTGGGCGAGATTAAAAAGGTAACCAAATTTATCCAAGATGCCCGCCAGTGGAACATTCGTGTGTTGTCGCCCGATGTGAACGAGTCGGGTTTGCAGTTTACGGTAAATGCCGAAGGAAACATCCGTTTCGGCCTGTCGGCCATCAAAGGCGTGGGGGTCAAGGCTGCCGAAGCGATTATTGCCGAACGCGAAAAAAACGGACCCTACAAGGATATATATGATTTTGTGGAACGCCTCGATTCACGTGCCGTAAACGCAAGGGTGATGGAAGCCCTGGTGTTGTCGGGTGGTTTGGACAGTTTCGGCATCGACCGGGCGGTATATTTTTGCGAAGACCGGAAAGAACAGAATTTTATCAAAAAATTGCTTTACTACGGCCAAAAATACAAACAAACCGCCCAAGCCGGTGCTACGCTGTTCGACGATGTGGGCGGCGTGGAACTGCAAAAGCCCGAAGTGCCCGCCTGCGACCCCGGATGGTCGAACCTCGACCTGTTGGATCGCGAACGCGAACTGGTGGGTTTTTATATTTCCGGCCATCCGCTCGATCAGTTTTTGACCACCCTTCAATACTTTAACGGCGAAGATAGCAAAACCGTCAATGCCGTGTTGCGCGCCCTGAACGAAAACCGCGATGTGCCCTTGGACAATCATGCCGAGGACGAAAATAGCGATGAATCCGACGACGAAGTCGATATCGACTATGAAGACGACGAACTGGTTATTCGCCACAAGGAAAAAGACAACGATAACATCATGACCCTGGCCAAGGCCAAAACCTACCTGAACCGGCAAATCAAAATGTTTGGTATTGTTAAGGACAAAAGGGAATTGAGCAGTCGCGATGGCCGTGAATTTGCCTTTGTTACCATGGAAGATTTCGAAGGCTCCTATGAGCTGGGTGTTTTCGGGAAAACCTTTTTGGAAACCCGCCCCTACTTACAGCCCAAAAAAATGTTGGCCCTCAAAGCCAAAATTTCCTTCAATCCCCGCAAGCAAACCCATCAATTGGAGCTGCAAAGCCTTATGCCGCTCTACGATGTGCTCGAAAAATCCTTCAATACTTTGGTTTTCGAATTCGACGAATTGGGCCTCACTTCCGAACTTGTCGATCGCCTGGCACGTATTTTGTCCCGCCACAAAGGCAAAAAAAAGGTGCAAATCAAAATGCATTCGCACACCGACGGATTTACGCTCAAATTGGACTCCGGTTTGCGTGTGGATATTTCCAATAAATTGATCGAAGAATTGCGAAATTTGGGCAACGTGGATTTCAACCTGATTTGACACCATCATCATTACGGATGAAATATTTTCCGTAACTTTGCACCCGAATTTTTAAAACCCTGCAATTATGCCCGTAGTAGTTACCGATGCCACGTTCGAAAAGGAAGTGCTTCAATCCAAAGTGCCCGTAGTGGTCGATTTTTGGGCCGTTTGGTGTGGTCCTTGCCGTATGATTGCCCCCATTATGGAGCAATTGGAAGAACGTTACGGCGACAAAATCAAAGTGGCCAAAGTGGATGTGGATCACGAGCAGAAATATGCCGCCAAATATGGTGTGCGCAACATTCCCACCGTGCTGGTGTTCCAAAACGGCGAACCCATCGGACGCCAAGTGGGAGTGGCTCCGCTCGAAGTGTTTACCCGCGCTTTGGACCAATTGGTGGGTTACAAAGAAAAGGCCTGAAAGCAATTAGCAGAACTTTCCTAACGCCTCGGTTTTCCGGGGCGTTTTTTCTTTTCGGGCGCCCCGCCGCACGCGTTCGTGGCGGCTACGCCGCATCGGCAGGCGCATCGGGACGGCGGAGCGCCCTCCCGCCTGCCGGCACTCACGCGGCGCCGGCCGGGCTGTCCGCTCAAATGCGGCTCGGGTGCGGCGGTTTTTGCATTTCCGTCGCTGTGGTCTCTTCCTCCGGGAGCCCCCAGCGCCGGCGCAAAAAACGGCGTCGCTTCAAGTAGGAAATATGGGAAAAGTTGCCGTTATTTTTGTCGAGAACAAAGCCGGCCATCCGAAGGCATAGCCGTAGCTATGGCAAGGATGGTCAATGCCGTTATCGGCAAAAAGAACAAAACTTGGTTGGTTATTTTATGCTTGAAGCGACGCCACCGTCC
>JALWYR010000041.1 GCA_027003085.1 Flavobacteriales bacterium | reverse complement strand
TGTGATGGTGTTCGGGTAAACCCGGGGCAGCGAATCGGCCCCGAAATAGGATAGGTTTTGAATTTGTCCGTAGGCGGACGATAATTGCCCCAAAGGCGATTGCCATTGCAAGCGGATTTGGCGGTAGCTTTCAGTCATGGGTGAGCTGTGCCAATTGTAGCGGACAAAGCGTGATTGGTGCGACCAATACACCGGCGAGGGACGTTGATTACGAAGCGTAATGCCGGCCGAAAAACGATGTTTCCCAAGTGCATAAGCGCCATGTGCCTCGAAGGCATAGAGTCCGTTGGTATATAACTTTCCGCCCACTTGCCAACGCAGCAAGCTGTCCCGGTGGCGATATGCGGCAAAAATGCCCCGGTCGGTCAGGAGTGTGCTACGGGGAACCATTGTGTTGCCGGCCGTAATGGTGGTGTCGTAGCGCACAAACATACGTTGCATAAGCATGCCGGCCTGCCAGTGCGAACGTGCCCTGTTCCAACGGATGCCAAGGCGGTGAACGAAGCGCCGGTAGCCGGTGCTGTCGTAGGCCAAAGGGTAGGTGAGGGTGCTGCCGTAAACGGCGTCGCCGCCTTTGTATTCGAAATAGGCCTTGTATTCGTCCAGTCCGTAGGTTAGTTTGAGGGCGGGCGTTTTTTTCAAGGGCGCCCAACCGGCTTCGCCGCCCGATTGCCGGCTGTGCCAAATGCTTTGGTCGTCGGTGGTGCGGACGGGAATTTTTCCGCGGTCGATGTAGGCATCGCCGCCTTGTTCGAAATAGCTTTCGTCGGCAATGCCGTTGTTTTCGTCGTTTTCCAGATGGTTTTTTATCAGGTAAAAGCGCAGAAAAAAACGGCCGGATGGCGCGGCATAGTCGGTATTGAAAAACCAATTTTCCTGCGAGGTCAAGCTGTGGAGGTAGTAGCCCAACGAATTCAGCCCTTTGTAACCCAGCCCGATGTTCCAGATGGGACGGATGTTAACCCCGATGCGCGAATCCAGCATTTGCCCTTTTTTGTTACCCGACAGAAAAAACAACCGCGTAAAGGGCGTGGGCACGTGGTGGTAGTGGAGTTCACTTGCCGTTCGCACCGAAGCGCGCATACCTTCGGGCACGGGCGAACCGGAGGCCGTGGCTGCCGTATCGTTCCAAACAAGCCGGTTAAGCGGTTGGCCGATGTTTTGGAAAGGCATCAGGTTGTAGGTGTCGCGTCCGGTAAAATTGGCCCGGTGGAAGTCGGCCGGGTCGAGCAGGGTATCGAGCACCAGCGTGTCGCCTTCGGGCGTGTAAAAACGGTATAGGGCCAATGGGTAGGTTTTGGGTTTGGCAGGTTTTCGTCCCCGTTCCGACGAAGTATCTTGCACCACCGGACCTAACCGGTTATTACCTCTGTTCAAACCCCGTTCACGGCCCATGCCCCCCAAGCGGTCGATTTGGGCAAAGATGCTACCATGGAATAGTGTAACGAACAACAAAACGAGCCGGAGGCGCATACCGGTAATGAGTTTGCCCTACAAAAGTAACGTAAAAAATCGGTTTGGTTTTATTTTTTTGGGCGCCTCCCCGCACTCGTTCACGCAAGCGGCGGTTGCTTCAAGCGGCGGAGCGCTTTCGCACCCGCCGGCGTTCACGAGGCGGGGCCGGGCTGTCCGCTTAAATTCGCCTTGCCCTGCTCTTGGTCCGCGATGCGCGGCGGAGCGGCTTCCCGCTGTCAGTCACCCCGCCACGGCGGGCCGGCGGCAGGGCTTCGGCTCATACCGCTTCCATCCCTGGCGCGATAATAAGGTGCGCGCGATAAATCGCGCGGCCACAATGGAACATCAGGTTTATGATTGTCCGCTACTGCAAACATTGAAGTAGGATATCATTTCGATGGAGCGCCCGGAGGGCGCGACTGAGAAATCTCAAAACGGATGTTTCATCCAAGGCGGAATTTTGCGTTCCTTTTGTCCAATCCGTGAAGAGATTCCTCGTCGTTTTGCCTTGCTGACGCCGGCAAAACTCCGTCGGAATGACATCGTTCTACTATTGCAAACGTTGAAGGAGAGGATTCATACCCAAGGGATTGATGAGGAGTCTAAATACAAATGTTACATTATTTTTCCGGATTCCCGCATTCGCGGGAATGACATACTGGGGGCAACACGGGGAAACCCACTCCGACTATATCCCGCTCGCCCTTCGGGTATTGATGGAAAAAATCCAAGATTCGCAAGGCGAATAACAAAATCTTTTTCACCGAAATAGGCGGGCAAAATTTGGAAACCCGGGGCGAAGCCCGCCAAATTTTGACCGCGGTTTTCGGGGCGTCATAAATTTCACTCCTATGACGCCCCGAAAAATTTATTGAAAAAGTGCTCTTTTCTTT
>JALWYR010000040.1 GCA_027003085.1 Flavobacteriales bacterium | reverse complement strand
TGCTACGGGGCAAAGACCGCTTGAATCCCAAAACCGTTCAGGAAATCAAAAGTTTGGTTGCCGGTATTCAAGATCCGGTTCAAAAAGCCGAAAAAATCTATGAATACGTCCAAAACAAAACCCGCTATGTGGACGTGGCCATCGGCATAGGCGGGTGGATGCCCGTACCGGCCGAAGAAGTGGACCGCTTGGGCTATGGCGATTGCAAGGCCTTGACCAACTACACCAAAGCCCTTTTGGATGTGGCGGGCGTACCTTCCTACTACACAGTAGTGTATGCCGGCGATGAAAAAACCGACATCGAACCGCAAATGGTGGGTATCCAAGGTAATCACGCTTTCCTGTGCATCCCCAACGGCAACGACACCCTTTGGTTGGAATGTACCAATCAGAAATTACCCTTCGGCTTTACGGGAAGTTTTACCGACGATCGGAATGTGTTTATGGTAACACCCCAAGGCGGGAAAATCATCCGTACACCCGCCTTGACGACCGAACAAAATTTCCAAAAAACCATTGCGGAATACCATCTGGATGCCGGCGGAAATTTGACCGGAAAAATTTCCGTCGCGGCCTATGGCACCCAATACGACCGGCTCCTTTTCCGCTACGACGGGCTGGACGATACCGACTTGCGCAAAAGTTTGCGAAAAGAATATGCCCATTTGCAAAACTTGCATTGGGATAAAATTAAAATGACCAACGACAAAAAGAACAAGGCCTACAAAGAAGAACTCGTCCTCAAAGCCGGGAATTATGCCATCCCTCAATCCGACGGCAGTCTGTTGTTCACCGTCAATGCTTTTAATCGCATTACTTATGTACCGCCCCGCGTGATTGACCGCAAAACTCCTTTTGTCATCGAACGCGGTTACAAGGACGAAGACATCTACACCATCCACCTGCCCGATGGCTATAAGGCCGACGGCCTGCCCCCCGAAATAAACTACGACTCGGAATTCGGAACCTATACTATGAGTTTGAAACAGAAAGATGCAAATACCTTGATATATCATCGGATTTTCGTGCTGAAAAGCGGCACTTATCCACCCGAAAAATACCGCGATTACCGGAAGTTTCGTAAAAAAATCAAGAAATGGGAATTGAAAAAAATAATCATTCTTAAATAAAAAACGATGAAAAAAATTTTGCTCCTTATCCTGTTGTTACCGGTCTGGCAGTGGACGCAAGGCCAAAACTACAAATTCGGAAAAGTCAGCGTTGCCGAACTCAAAGAAAAAAGCTACCCCGGCGACCCGAGTGTTCCGGCGGCCGTATTGTATTCGGATGCCAACGTGTATATTGACGTAAGTTCCAAATACGGCTTTGTGCTGAAAAAGGAATATTTTGTACGGCTAAAAATCTACAAAAAGGAAGGCTTTGATTATGCCACGGTGGAAATTCCGCTCTATTGGCATAATGCCACCCGCGAAAGTGTGGACGGGCTCAAAGCCGTTACCTACAATTTGGTAAACGGCAAAATCCAAAAAACCAAACTGGACAACGCAAAGGTTTATTACGAGAAGACTTCGGATTATATCAAAACCAAAAAATTTACCTTACCTAACCTCAAACCCGGCTCGGTGGTCGAATGGAAATATACATTAACCAGTCCTTTTATCCGTTTTTCGGGCGAAGTGGATTTACAATACGATATTCCGGCCAAAAAAATCCATGCCCTTATCAGTTATCCCGAATGGTTTAAGGTTAGATATTTCTTTAAGCGCGGAACCGATGTTCAATTGAAACAATATACCTCACGCCGTAAACTTTCGGGTTACATACATGATGTCAGGGTTATCGAAGATGTGGATGAAAACGTATATGAAATCACGGCATCCGATGTGCCTGCCCTGCACGAAGAGCCCTATGCCGGCAATATGGAAAATTTCCGCTATGGCATTAAGTTCGAAGTGGCGGGTATCGAATACAAAAACAATGTCAAATATTTTTCGGTTACCTGGGACGATGTGGCAAAATATGCCTATACCCGGGCGTTCCGGGATGAACTGAACCGTAAAAAGTATTTCAAAAAGGATTTGGATCAATTACTTGTAGGCGCAAAAACGCTGGAAGATAAACTGAAAAAGATTTTCGAGTTTGCCAAACATAAAATCAAATCCAACGGACGCGACGGCCTTTTCCCCGACAAAGGTGTGGTAATGGCCTACGCCAAAGGTGCGGGTGATCCATCGGAAGTTAATTTGAACCTTATCAATATGCTCAACGGTGCCGACATCAAGGCCTATCCCGTGCTGGTCAGCACCATCGACAACGGAATTCCGCTGTTTCCTTCCACCCAGGCTTTTAACCATGTGATTGCCGGCGTGCCCACCAACCAGGGCCTTATCCTTTTGGATGCC
>JALWYR010000039.1 GCA_027003085.1 Flavobacteriales bacterium | reverse complement strand
CATCAAGGCCTATCCCGTGCTGGTCAGCACCATCGACAACGGAATTCCGCTGTTTCCTTCCACCCAGGCTTTTAACCATGTGATTGCCGGCGTGCCCACCAACCAGGGCCTTATCCTTTTGGATGCCACCGACCCTTATGCCACTTTGCATGTGTTGCCCACGAAAGACCTAAACTTTTTCGGTCTTTTGGTCGAAGATATGGACAAATCCATGAAAGTCGAGCTTTTCCCCAAAACCGACAGCAAGGATATGTATAATGTAAATGTCAGTTTCGACGGAACAGATTTTTCGGGCATCTCCATTCGTAAAATGGATAATTTTTTTGCCTACAAATACCGGAAAAAATTAGCCCAAAAACATGACGAAGAACGCAGCAAATGGCTACAAAATCAATATCCCGACTTGGACATTTTGAAATCCCGTTTCAACGGTTTGAAAAAACCTTATGCCATTGCCAGCGAAATGTTTCAGTTCGAAACCGATGCCTATGCCGAAGAAATCGGCGGTAAAACCTATATTTCTCCCCTTTTACATCTGCGTATGAAGAAAAATCCGTTTGCTTCGCCCGAACGTAAGTTTCCGGTGTTTTTCAACTTTCCGCGCAGTATAATCAAGACCGTAAACATCACCTTACCCCAAGGTGCCAAAGTGGTCAGTGTGCCCGGGGATGTCAAATTTGTTTTTGGCGACAATACGGGAATTTACCAATACAAGGTGATTCAAAACGGAAATAAAATCCAAATCCAAAGCATTTATCAAATGAGCGTTCCGGTGGTTCCGGCCAAAGATTACAAAGAACTACGGGAATTTTTCGACAAAATCGTAAAAAAACAAGCCGAAAAAATCGTTATTCAGCAGTAAAACTCAGGATTGACTTGTTTTGAAATAGGCCGACAGCGCTTGCTCTCCCGCCCGGCGGCCGTAATCGATCAATGCCTGCGCCTTATGAAATGCAAAAGTGTCGGCCAGGTCGTGCGGGATGCTAATGACAATATCAGGTTGATGATTTTCTATGATGGTTTGTGCCAAACGGTGAATCATGGCATTGGCCGTATGTTTGAGTAGCGATAAATAACCCATACTCAGTTTTTGGCGTTTTTGTTGCTTTGGATTCTCCGATAAGCCCTTGGACGGCCCGTAAAGATTTACAGCTACCAGAATGTCGGACCGGGACCGGTCCACATGTGCTATGGGCACGGGATTGAGCACCCCGCCATCGACCAAAATCCTATTTCCTTGTTTGACCGGCTTGAAAACCGCCGGAATTGCCACCGAGGCCCGCACGGCTTCGTAATAACTTCCCGAACGGAAAACCACTTCACGCTCATGCAACAAATCGGTGGCCACGGCCGCAAAAGGAATGCGCATGGTTTCAATGGGCATGTCGGGAATGATTTCGCGCATTTTATTGAAAATCTTATCCCCTTTTACCAATCCGTCGGTGGTGGTGGTAAAATCCATAAGTTCCCAAATTTTACGCTTGCTCATACCACGCACCCAATCGGCATACACATCCAATTTACCCATGGCGTAAACGCCGCCTATCAAGGCCCCTATCGATGACCCGCTTATTGCCGTTATTTCCATTTCCGCATCCTCCAAAGCACGTATCACACCTATATGTGCCAATCCGCGGGCCCCGCCACTGGACAATACCAAAGCCACTTTGGTTTTCATAACCCTGAATTTTTAAAAATTAAAAGTACAACTATTTGGCCGCTCATTAATAATCCGGTTTTGTA
This sequence comes from Flavobacteriales bacterium, assembly GCA_027003085.1. Taxonomy (GTDB): domain Bacteria; phylum Bacteroidota; class Bacteroidia; order Flavobacteriales; family Flavobacteriaceae; genus JAADED01. The sequence continues at coordinate 6,301 of JALWYR010000039.1, read as the reverse complement.
GGTGCAAAGGATTTACATCAAGGATTATTTGTAAAAAGGGAAGCCCGAAAAAACTTTCTCTTCAAATCTTTTTGTCTAAAAGAGAAATCGATTTTCCCGTCTTATAACCTTGAACATAAACATCTTATAATGCCGTTGTCCTTTCTGTATGTAGATGCTGATTAGTTGTTTTCGAAAAATTTTTTACGCACACTATCGATGCTTTTGATGGTTTTTTCCAACCATAATTGATACAGGGTGTTTTGTTCTTCGGGAGTCAAGCGCCAGTCTAGATCCGATTTACGCATTTTTTGGACGGCTTCGTAGAGAATCAACGCGGCGGCCACGCTTATGTTAAAGCTCTCGGTAAAACCATACATGGGTATTTTGAGCATTTCATCGGCATTTTGCATCACCTGTTCCGACAATCCGTCCTTTTCCACGCCGAAAAAGAAAGCGGCCTTACGGCTTGCATCGAAATGGGGCAAAAGTTGCGCATCGGTGTGCGGTGTGGTGGCCACAATCCGGTATCCCCTGCGCCGCAAGCGATCGATGGTCTCCAAACTATCGCGGTGTTCGTGCAAGCAAATCCATTTTTCGGCACCTTTGGCTATGCCGTGCGAAAGCCCGGTTTGGTAATTTTTCCGGATAATATGCACGTCCTGAATACCGAAAATGTCGGCCGAACGCACCACCGCACTGATGTTGTGCATTTGGTAGGTGTCTTCGAGCACCACCGTAAAATGGCGGGTGCGCTGAGCCAGGATTTGACGAAAAATCTTTTTCCGGCGTTCGGTTACAAATTGTTCCAAATAGGCCGTATAGTCCGGGTCAAAGGATTTCATGGGCCAAATTTAGGCATTGCCGTGCAATTTCCTGCTCTTCGCGGGTGGGAATAACCAATATTTTGACCTTGGAACGGGCCGACTGAACTTCGCCGCCGTTCTTGGCGGGATTTTGATTTTTTTGCTTGTCGATTTCGATACCTGCAAAATCCAAACCTTCCACCGATTTCTCGCGTACCAATGCGGAATGTTCTCCGATACCTGCCGTAAATACCAAAGCATCCACACCGCCCAGCAGAGCCATATATGCGCCGACATATTTACGAATTCGTCCCGTATAGATTTCCAAGGCCAAACGGGCTTTCGGATCGCCCGCCGCATAGCCGGATTCCAGATCGCGCATGTCGTTACTACCGAACAGGGCTTTGAGTCCGCTTTGCTTGTTCAGCATTTTATTCAAATCGTCCACACTCATCCCTTCGCGCAACAAATACAATAGCACCGAAGGGTCAATATCCCCGCTACGCGTGCCCATCACCAAGCCGGCCAAAGGCCCGAAACCCATGGTGGTGGCCATGCTTTTCCCGTTTTTTACGGCTGCCATTGACGCACCATTTCCCAGGTGCAGCGTAATAAGCCGTAAATCGTTCCGGCCCAGGAGTTCCGCGGCCTTGCGGCTCACATATTGATGACTGATGCCATGGAATCCATATTGACGGATGCCTTGGCGGTAATAAGTTCCGGGAATGGCGTAACGATGCTCCCGCTCGGGAATACTTTGATGAAAAGCCGTATCGAAAACCGCCACCTGCTTGGCCGCCGGAAAAAACTTTTCGGCCATTTCGATGCCCTTCAAATTGGCCGGATTATGCAAGGGAGCCAAATGAAACAAACTGCGTATTTTTTCCTTTACTTCACCGGTAATCAAGGCCGGGGTCACAAAATCGCTTCCTCCATGCACCACCCGGTGGCCTACGATACGGATTTCAGCGGGTTTGCCGAAGCGTCCGGCATTCGTCTCCAAAAATTCCTTCAACATCCGCATGGCCGTTTGGTGGTCGGGAATACGGGTTATTTGTTCGGTTTCACCGGCACGGAACAGGCCTTCGCCCTCACCGATACGTTCAGCCAGACCGCGAAGCCGGCTTTTCAATTCTTTCGTAGCATCGAACAATTCGAATTTAAGCGACGAACTTCCGGCGTTAATGACAAGGATTTCCATGGGCGTTTGTTTGCCGTAAAGTTAGGTTTTTCGCGGCCAAAATTTCTGTGTTACGACATAAAAAAACCGCCCCGTTGCGGAGCGGTCATAACTTGAACGAACTTTCGGATTATTGTTTCATTTGTTTCAACAAAGCGCGCATTTCCTTGGCTTTGTCGGTCATATCCAACGAAGTATAGATTTTTTTCAGCGTACGGATGGTACTGATATCGGAAGGGTCGAGTTCGTGATATTTTTCCAGGTAGGGCAAGGCCTTACGGTATACTTCGTTCAATTGGGCCATCAATTCATCGTATTTTTTCGGATTATTAAGGTTTTCATTGATTTGGTCCACCAGTTCGCGTTCTTTGGCAAGCGCAGCCAAGCTTGCACCCATGTAGGCGTCTTTATAGTTAGGATCCAATTCAATGGCTTTGTTGAACCACTTCAAGGCATCTTCCTGTTTGCCCATTTTGTAGTAACCGAAACCGATATTGTAAGCATAAGCCGGCTTAGGATCTTTTTCATAAAGCCGTTTCATGGCATCGACGAATTTATCGTTATCGCCTTTTTTCAGGTAGTAATTGGCTTCACCGATAATCAGGTCGACATTGTCGGGGTCTTCGGCTTGGGCTTGTTTAATCAATTGATAGGCCTCGTCGTTTTTGCCCAATTTGTTCAAGGCAAACAGCATATTGGTTACCAATTCCGAACGCTTGGATTTGGTTTTTTCCACCCGCGGATTTTCGTATTGGTCGGTTTTGGCCAAAAACTTCATGGTTTTTTCATCGTTTACAACAATATCTTTTTGGGTATTTTTATCATACAGTTTGTAAACGGTTTTTACACCATCATAACCCTTGTCATAAAGTTTTTTCAGATTGTCGTAGGCCGCTTGGTAATTTTTGGAATAAAGTTGCAACACGCCCAAAATGTATAAGTTATCATCCGAAGGCGAAATTTCGTATACCAATTTCATATACTTCTCGGCCTTTTCATACTCTTTGTTTTGGTTGGCTTGGTCCACTTTTTTGAGCAAGCTGTTGCCTAAATTAATCAACTCATCCTGAGCTTGTTTGGTATATTTGCTCAGCCCGTTTTGTTTTTCGAAATCAACCAACTCCTTGTAGGTTTTAACGGCCGTTTCTTCATCGCCCTTTTGTTGGGCCAATTGCGCTTTGACAAACAAAATACGGGCTTTGGTTTTGGCATCGGCTTGGTCGAACAAGGATTCGGCTTGCTTCAAACTGGCCTCAGCCGTGGTAAGGTCGTTTTTTTTCAGCGCCTTTTCGGCGGCTTTCACTTCCTTCTTTTGTGCAAAAACACTTGCACTCAACATCAAGGTCAAGACAAAAAGAACAATTTTTTTCATGATAAACATTTATTTTTTTAGGTTATTCGTTTTCGTTTGCGGGTTTATCCGTAGAAGATGTATCAATCGGCGTGCCATTTTCGCCTGCTTGTGCGTTTTCAGTGTTTTCTGTGTTTTCTTCGCCTTCCATTTCTTCGTCGCGGGCGATTTTGGCCACCGAAGCAATGGCATCGCCTTCGCGCAGGTGAATGGCGCGCACGCCTTGGGCGGCACGGCCCATTTGGCGAATATCATCCACCGAAAATCGGATGGTAAGTCCGTTGCGGGTAATAATCATCAAGTCATCACCGTCTTTAACATTCTTGATGGCCACGAGTTTACCGGTTTTGTCGGTAATGTTAATGGTTTTGACGCCTTTACCGCCCCGGTTGGTTTTGCGGTAGTCTTCCACCTTGGAGCGCTTGGCGTAGCCGTTTTCGGAAACCACCAACACATCGGAATCCGTGTCGTGAACCGAAATCATACCCACCACTTCGTCGTCCGGGCTTCCCAGCATAATACCGCGCACACCCGAAGCCGTCCGTCCCATGGGACGGGTTTTTTCTTCGTCGAAACGAATGGCCTTGCCCGATTTGACCGCCAACATGATTTGGCTGTCGCCCGTGGTGAGCTTGGCATCCAATAGTTCATCGCCCTCGCGAATGGTGATGGCGTTGATACCCGACTGGCGCGGACGCGAATATTGTTCCAAAGAGGTTTTTTTGACCTGTCCTTTTTTGGTGGCCATAATCACGTAATGGGCATTCACATAATCCTTGTCTTTGAGATTACCCGTGTTGAGGATAGCCTTGATTTTATCGTCTTGCTCGATTTGAATCAAATTCTGTATGGCGCGGCCCTTGGACACCTTGGACCCTTCGGGAATTTCGAACACACGCAGCCAGAAAACTTTGCCTTTTTGGGTAAAGAACAAAACGTAATCATGGTTGCGGGCCGAAAAAATATGTTCGGGAAAATCCTCCGCCCGGGTGGCCACACCGCGTTGGCCTTTGCCGCCGCGGTTTTGCACTTTGTATTCCGAAAGCGGCGTGCGCTTGATGTAGCCCGCATGCGAAACGGTGATCACCATTTGTTCGTTCGGAATCAAATCTTCGATGCTCACATCGCCTCCGGCAAAATCGATGTCGGTGCGTCGCTCATCGCCGTATTTTTCCTTCATCTCCTGCATTTCGTCCTTGATGATTTGCATACGGCGTTCCTTGCGGGCCAGGATGTCTTTCAAATCCTTGATTTTTTCCTGCAATTCGGCAAACTCGTTACGCAATTTGTCCTGTTCCAGTCCGGTAAGCTGACGCAAACGCATTTCCACAATGGCCCGGGCCTGAATTTCGGTAAATGCAAAACGGTCGATGAGTTTTTGCCGGGCTTCTTCGGCGTTTTTCGAACTTCGAATCAGGGCGATTACTTCGTCGATATTATCCGACGCAACGATGAGCCCTTCCAAAATATGCGCCCTTTCTTCGGCTTTGCGCAGTTCGTATTGTGTGCGGCGCACCACCACTTCGTGGCGGTGTTCCACAAACAGGGCCAACAGGTCTTTGAGCGTGAGCAATTGCGGACGCCCTTTGACCAGCGCAATGTTGTTGATATTGAACGACGATTGCAGTTGCGTATATTTGAAAAGCTGGTTGAGCACCACGCTGGGCATGGCATCTTTTTTCAGGTAGAAAACGATGCGCATCCCTTTGCGGTCGGACTCGTCCTTGATGTTGCTTATGCCTTCGATTTTCTTCTCATTCACCAGGTCGGCGGCCTTTTTGATCATATCGGCCTTATTGACCAGATAAGGAATTTCGGTAACCACAATGGCCTCCCGGCCTTTGATTTCTTCGATATGGGTGCGGCCGCGTATCACGATTTTGCCCCGGCCGGTTTCGTAGGCATCCTTCACACCTTGATAGCCGTAGATGATGCCGCCCGTAGGGAAGTCGGGCGCTTTGATGTGATGCATCAGTTCTTCGGTGCTAATGTCGGGATTATCGATATAGGCCTTGATGGCATCCACGGTTTCCGACAGATTGTGCGGAGCCATATTGGTGGCCATCCCCACGGCAATGCCTTGGGCGCCGTTTACAATAAGGTTCGGAAGTTTGGACGGCAACACCACGGGCTCTTTGAGCGTTTCATCGAAGTTGGGCCGGAAGTCCACCGTTTCCTTGTCAATATCGACCAGCATTTCCTCGGCTATTTTGCGCATGCGCACTTCGGTATAACGCATGGCTGCCGGACTGTCGCCGTCGATAGACCCGAAGTTACCTTGACCGTCCACCAACGGATAGCGCATACTCCACGGCTGGGCCATGCGCACCATGGCCTCATAGACCGAACTGTCGCCGTGCGGGTGGTATTTACCCAAAACATCTCCCACCACGCGGGCCGACTTACGGTAGGGCCGGTTGGAAAACAGATTGAGTTCATACATGCCGTAGAGCACACGGCGGTGCACCGGTTTGAGCCCGTCGCGCACATCGGGAAGGGCCCGCGAAACAATCACCGACATGGAATAGTCGATGTAGGCCGTTTTCATTTCTTCCTCGATGTTGACGGGTATAATCCGTTCTTCGTTTAAATCCATAGAATCGGGATAATTTTTTTCCAACCCGCAAGATACGGATTTTCCGACAAATAGCGCTTTCGGATGCGGTGCATTGTGGATAATATTTTAGGGCGCCCGGCTGCTCACGTTCTTGCAAGCCGCGTTGCTTCACAGTCGTTCGCACCGCGGCGCAATCACGTGACAGCCGCCGGGCTGTCCGCTTAAATTCGCCTCGGGCCGCGGCGGTTTGCTATGGCCGGCTGCGGTGTCTCCTCGGTTCCTCGGAGCCTCCTCGCCGGCAGCAAACCATGCCGCGCCCCGTCGGCTCATACCGCTCCCATCCCTGGCGCGTTTGGCGCGCGATAAATCGCGCTTGAATATCGAACACCGAGTAATCGATTTAAGATTTACGATTCGCGTTCTCCTAC
>JALWYR010000038.1 GCA_027003085.1 Flavobacteriales bacterium | reverse complement strand
CGGATGGCGGCACGGAGTCCCGCCGGGTCGCCGTCGTAAACCAGCGTGATGTTGGGCGTAAAACGTTTGATGAGCCGCACCTGTTCTTCGGTAAGCGAAGTGCCCGCCGATGCCACGGTGTTTTGGATGCCGGCCTGGTAAAAGGCCAGCACGTCGGTATATCCCTCCACCAGGTAGGCATTGTCTTCGCGGCCAATATGGCTTTTGGCCTTGTGGATGCCGTAGAGGATTTTGCTTTTGTGATACACCTCGGTTTCGGGCGAATTGATGTATTTGGCCGGATGCTTGGAGGTGTCCAAAATACGTCCGGCAAAGCCAACCACATTGCCGCCGAGCCGGTGGATGGGGAATATGACCCGGCCGTAGAAACGGTCCACAACGCGGTCGTTTTTGCGGATAATCAAACCGGCGCCTTCTAGCACATCGTCCTTAAAGCCCTTGGCCGTGGCGGCTTTGTAGAAGGCATCGTAGGCCTCCGGGGCATAGCCGATGTCGAATTCCCGCAGGGTTTTTTCCAGGAAACCGCGCTCGCGGAAATAGCTCAGCCCTATGGCCCGGCCTTCGTCGGTGTTGTAGAGTTGTTCCACAAACCAATCGCGGGCGAATTCCAGGGCCAAAAGCAAGCTCTCACGTTCGCGCCGGCGTTGTTCGGCTTCGGCGTCGGGTTCTTCTTCGGGAATGGCGATGTTATATTTGCGGGCCAACCATCGCAGGGCCTCGGGATAGCTCATACTTTCGTGTTCCATCAGGAACTTGACCACATCGCCGCCTTTGCCCGACGAAAAATCTTTCCAAATTTGTTTGGCGGGCGACACGAAAAACGAAGGCGTGCGTTCGTTATTGAACGGGCTGAACCCTTTCAGGTTGCTTCCGGCCCGTTTGAGCTCCACAAATTCGCCGATAACCTCTTCGACGCGGGCCGTGTCGCGGATTTGTTCCACAATATGTTCGGGAATACGTCCCACGGGCTCAGATTTTGCGGTTGATTACATATTCGGCCAATTGTTCCAAACTACGGCGGGCGGCATTGTCGGGATATTGTTTCAGGATGTCCAGGGCTTCGTCTTTGAGGGCGTGCATCCTGCTAATGGCATAATCCAATCCGCCGGCCCGGCGCACATATTCGATCAAGGCGGCCACTTTTTGCTTGTCGGTATTGTGGTTTTTGACAATGTCGCGTATCCAGCGTTTTTTGGCCGGCGGCGCCTGGTCGAGGGCATAAATGAGCGGCAGTGTCATTTTACGCTCTTTGATGTCGATGCCGGTGGGTTTGCCGATGCTGTCGCCCGAATAATCGAACAAATCGTCCTTGATTTGGAATGCCAAACCCAGCAGTTCGCCGAAGCGGTGCAGGTCGTGGACGGTTTTGGGGTCGGAACCCACCGATGCGGCGCCCATAGCGGTGCAGGCGGCGATGAGTGTGGCTGTTTTTTGGCGGATGATTTCGAAATACACTTCTTCGGTAATGTTGAGTTTCCGCGCTTTTTCGATTTGCAGCAGTTCGCCTTCGCTCATTTCCTTGACGGCCACCGAAATAATACGAAGCAGGTCAAAATCGTCGTTGTCGATGGAATGGATCAGCCCTTTGGCCAGCAGGTAATCGCCCACAAGTACGGCGATTTTGTTGCGCCACAGCGCGTTGATCGAGAAAAACCCGCGCCGGAACGTGCTTTCGTCCACCACATCGTCGTGCACAATGGTGGCCGTGTGGATCAGTTCGATGATGCCGGCGCCGCGATAGGTGCGTTCGGTAACTTTGCCCGCCAGCATTTTGGCCGTCAGCAGCACCAACATAGGCCGCATACGCTTGCCTTTGCGCGTAACCAGGAACATGGTAACGCGATTGAGCAATGGCACGTGCGAGCGTAGCAGCTGGCCGAACTTTTGCTCGAAAAGTTCCATTTCCAGCCGTATGGGTTCTTTGATGCGTTCGACGGGTTTCATGCCAGGGTGGTCGAATGCGTAAAATTACGACAATTCGGGGAAAGGATTTTTAGGGCGCCCGGCTGCTCACGTTATTGCAAGCCGCGTTGCTTCACGGTCGTTCGCACCGCGGCGCAATCACGTGGCAGCCGCCGGGCTGTCCGCTCAAATGCGGCTTGTCGGCTCGCTGCTTTTTGCGCGAGCTGCGCCTGCGGCTTGCCCGCGCCCGCCCGTGCGTAGGGCCTCCCACTGTCAGCCTCCACCGGGCGGAAAAGCATGCTCGCCGAGGTCTCCGCATAACCGCTCCCATCCCTGGCGCTTTTTGGCGCGCGATAAATCGCGCGTCCACAATGGAACATCCGGCCTTGGTTGAAACATCCGGGTTTATGCTTGTCCACTACTATAAACATTGAAGTAGGGTGCTATTTCGATGAAGCGTCCGAAGGGCGCG
>JALWYR010000037.1:270-26405 GCA_027003085.1 Flavobacteriales bacterium | reverse complement strand
GTCGAGAACAAAGCCGGCAATCCGAAGGCATAGCCGTAGCTATGGCAAGGATTGTCAATGCCGTTATCGGCAAAAAGAACAAAACTTGGTGTGATAATTTCATGCTTGAAGCGATGCCTACCCTTCGCCGCATAACCGCTCCCATCCCTGGCGCAATTTATTCTTTGCCATCGGCGGTGTTACGTATAACACGTTTTCAAAAGTTCATTGATGAAAAAATCACTCCACCGGCAAATTTACCCCCGCCTAAACCTGATTTTTATGCGGAAATAGGCAAAAATCAAAATAGGGATGCTTAGCCGGCGTATTATTTCGACGAGGATTTTTTCATAACTTTGTTAATAACAAATGAAGAATATTTTATGCCAAGAATAAAAATAAAAAATTTTGGCCCCATCAAAGATGGATGTTTGGAAAATGGTGGTTGGATTGAAATAGATAAAGTCACGGCATTCATCGGAAACCAAGGAAGTGGCAAAAGCACAATAACCAAGCTGATTTCCACATTTATGTGGATAGAGAAAGTGCTCTTTCGCGGCGATTTCGACATCAAGTGGTTCAAACGAAAAAACCGGTTTAAAAATACGATTCTTCCTTACCACCGTCTTGAAAAATATTTGTCAAAAGAGTCAGTTATCGATTATCAGGGTGAAGTTTTCGATATTTCGCTCAAAGACGACAGGTTGCAAATCACTGAAAAAAAAGCCGGCTATGCACTCCCGCAAATTATGTTTGTTCCTGCCGAAAGGAATTTTGTGGCCTACGTAAAATCGCCTAAAATGCTCCGGCTGGCAAGCGGCTCCTTGCTCGATTTTATCGATATGTTCGAAGAAGCAAAACGTAGTATTAGCAAAACAGTTGAACTCCCGTTTAACAATGTCAAGGTAAATTACGACCGGCTAAACGACAGGTTGAATTTATTAGGCCCCGGTTATCGCATCCCGCTTTTCGATGCGGCCAGTGGCTTTATGTCGGTAGTTCCGTTATATTTGGTTTCATCCTATTTAGCTCAAACGGTAATAAATATTAATGATGACAATGCCGCCTTATCCGGGTTGGAAAGGGAAAACTTTAAAAAAGAACTGGAAAAGATATTAACCGAGGACATGCCGGACGAAATGCGTAAAATAGCCATTTCGTCCTTGGTCAAACGTTTTGTCAAAAAATCGTTTGTCAATATTGTGGAAGAACCCGAACAGAACCTGTTCCCTTCGTCGCAATGGAATTTGATGAAAAAATTATTGGAAATTAATAATTCCAAACCGGCTAACCGTTTTATTTTTTCAACCCACAGTCCCTATATCATTAGCTATTTGAGTTTAAACCTCAAAGCCTATATGGTCAAACAAATGATAGAACAAGCTGATGATAAAACCAAATCGAATGCCTTGGAAAAATTAAAAAACTTGCAAGAAATATCATTGAACAGTTTAATTGCGCCCGGCCAATTGAATATTTACCAGGTAACGGATAATGGGAGTGTTTCACGCTTGCCCGAAACCTCCGGCATTCCGTCGGACAATAACTTTTTGTATAACTATTTGGACCGGGCCAATAATTTGTATGACGATTTGCTGGAAATCGAAGATATGGTCGAATAAATTAGCGGATTCCAATGACTGTCCTTGATTTTTTTCAAAACCATTGTGCCGAGGCGCCACAAAGCAATACCAAATTTTTTATTGTCGATGACCGGAATCAACCCCCGGCATATACAACGACCGAAAGAATCGATGAAAAAATTACCGAAGTGGAAAACCCTAACAGGGAAAAGGTTGTTTTTACACCCATCGACCACTGTTTGATTACCGGTAACAACCCCAGAAGATGTGATGGAATGCTAACGGGCGAAAATTTCCTCTTTTTGGTAGAAATAAAAGACCGGAAAAGAAAAAGGTTCGCCGCTGCAAAAAGAGAAGCCAAAGAACAACTCACCCAAACCATTGCATTGCTTCGCAAAACCCATCCCGAATTGAATAACTTATTTCCCAAACGAAAAGCTTACCTTTCCTTTGTGCGTATACCGGGATTCGTCCGAAGTATTGAACATTCCGAAAAAGAAGAGTTTAAAGGACAAACCGGTTTTATTTTTGTCATCAACACCCGGATTATAATTGAATGAAGTTTTTTGCCTCCAACTAAAATAATGCGGATTCTTGAAATGTTCACCTTTTCTTAAACCTGATTTTTATGCGGAAATAGGCAAAAATCAAGGTCATCACCGGACTGATAAGATTAAAGAAAGCAAACATCCAATAATCTTGCGTGGGCACACCCAGCATTTTGGAATTGTAGGCGCCGCCCGTGTTCCACGGAATAAGCACCGACGTCACCGTGCCCGAATCTTCCAGCGTCCGGCTGAGGTTTTCGGGTGCCAGGCCGGCATCGTCGAAGGCCTGTTTATACATCTTTCCGGGCACCACAATGGCCAAATACTGATCCGATGCCGTGGCGTTGAACAAAATACACGTCAAATCCGTGGCGGCAAACAAACCGAAAATACCTTTGAGCGTTTGCAGCAGGAACAAGCTGATACGTTTTAGTGCGCCCACGGCTTCCATCACGCCACCGAAAAACATGGCGCTGATAATCAGCCAAATGGTCGAAAGCATACCCGTCATTCCATCGCCCGAAAACAAGTCTTTGAGCAAGGGCTCGTCGGTGGGAATGCTGGTTTCGCCCACAATGGATTGGGTAATAAGCCGGTAGCCGTCGTGCAAATTTAAATGAGCGGTTCCGGCCAAATGCGTAAGCAAATCCCGCTGGAAAATCAAAGCCGCCACCGCGCCCAACACAATGCCCGCAAACAGGGCCACCAACGGCCGTGTTTTGAGCACAATCAACACAATCACCACCAAAGGCACCGCAAACAACCAGGGCGACACATTGAACGAGCTCCGTATGGCTTCCAAAAGAGCCGCATAATGGCCGGCGGACGGTTCCGCATGATGCCATCCAAGGAAAAGGAAGATAAGGAACGCAAGCGTTATCGAAGGCACGGTGGTGTAGAGCATATAACGCACATGCGTAAACAAATCGGTGCCCGCCACCGCGGCAGCCAAATTGGTGGTGTCCGAAAGGGGCGACATTTTATCGCCGAAATAGGCCCCCGAAATCACTGCGCCCGCAATCATAGCCGCATCGTAGCCCATGGCTTTACCGATGCTCATCAATGCGATGCCCACGGTGGCCGTAGTGTTCCACGAACTGCCCGTGGTAATCGAAACCACCGCGGCAATCACCAAGGCCGTGGCCAAAAAAACCTGTGGATTGAGCAATTGCAAGCCATAGTAAATCATGGTGGGAATAATACCGCTCAGTAGCCAAATGCCCGACAAGGCGCCCACAAACAACAAAATCATGATGGCTCCCGAGGTTTGTGCAATGTTTTGCGACACGTGTTCCAACATACTGTCGTAGGAAATGCCTTTGCGATAACCTAACCATCCGGCCATTAGCCCGGCCAAAATCAAGGCGAACTGATTGGGCCCCGATGTGGCACCGTCGCCAAAAACACGACTATTGATATAGAGCAAAACGATCAATAGCGCCAAAGGAACAAGCGCTTGTAACAAATTGACGGGCGTCCGGGACTGCGGTTTTTCCATAGTGCTGCTTATCGGTTTCGGATGTTTGCCGTATTTTTACCAAAAGTAACAAAAAATATGCTCCGCTTGGGCTTCGATGCCAAACGAATTTTCCACAACAGCACCGGCTTGGGTAACTATGGCCGAGATTTGGTGCGTATCCTGGCCGAATATTATCCCCAAAACCGGTATTTCCTTTACAACCCCAAACCGGCACGTGTGCATCGCTTGCAACTCACTCCGGCCATGACCGAGCGCCGGCCTACGGGATTTTTGATGCGCCGTTTTCCCGCCCTTTGGCGTTCGCGTGGCATTTTGAAGGATTTGAAGCGCGACGGTATCCGTGTTTTCCACGGGCTTAGTGCCGAACTTCCGGCGGGCATTAGCCGGACGGGTATTGCTTCGGTGGTTACCATCCACGACCTGATTTTTCTGCGTTTCCCAGAACTCTACAAACCCATCGACCGGTGGATTTACCGCCAAAAATTCCTGCGGGCCGTCCGCGAAGCGGACACCGTGGTGGCCATCAGCCGGCAAACCAAGCGTGATATTATGAAATTCGGCGGTGTGGCCGGGGAAAAAATCCGTGTGATTTACCAGGGATGCCATCCGGTTTTCAAAGAGCAATTATCCGGCGATTTTTTGCAACAGGTGCGCAGTAAATACGGTTTGCCCGAAACTTTTTTGCTTCAAGTGGGCACCGTGGAGCCGCGCAAAAACCTGATGAATGTGTTACGGGCCTTGCGTGATTTGCCCTATGCCCTGGTGGTGGTGGGCCGGCTGACGGACTACGGGCGCAAGGCCGTGAAATATGTGCACGACCAAGGCATGGAAAACCGGATTTTTTTTCTTCACGGCCTGGATTTGAAGGAATTGGCGGCGCTTTATCGTTTGGCGCGCGTTAGCATCTATCCCAGCATGTTCGAGGGATTCGGTATTCCCATTATCGAAAGTTTGTATGCGGGCACGCCCGTGATTACCAATGCCCGCGGCGTGTTTCCCGAGGCGGCCGGTCCGGGCGGCATTTATGTGGACGACGTGCAAAATCCCGGTGAATTAGGCCGGAAAATCCGCTTGGCCATGGAAACCGATATTTCGGATTATTCCCGTAAAGGACGCGAATATGTGCGCCGCTTTGACGACGAGGTTTTGGCCGGTCAATGGATGGAACTATACCGGGAATTGGCGAATAAATAAGTATTTTTAAAAAGCTGTATATGAAATCCTTACAAGAAAAAGTGAAAGATTTTTGTCAGAAATACGGTTTGCAATCGCCCGTGGAACATCGGGTTTTGGATGCCTTGTCCGAGTTGGGTGAAGTGGCCAAGGAGGTGCTCAAAATGAGTGATTACGGACGGAAACCTTTGGAATACTGCGATGAACTGAAACACGAACTCGGCGATTTGTTGTATTCGGTCATAAGCATAGCCAATACATTTGAAATCGATTTGGAAGAAGCGCTGAATTTAGCTTTGGACAAATACGGAAAGAGATTAAAAAAGGGTTCGCCGGGTTCGGAAAGCGAGTTATGAATCTTTTCCGGCCGGGCCGGAATTGAGTGCTACTTGCCGGTAAATATTGGCAAGGAATAAGATTAACAAAAATCCATTAGAAACGCGGATTGACGATACTATTGTAGATGGAACCGAATGAATAGCTTAATCCTACACTCATAAAATATTCGTATCCCGATTGTAATTCTTTTTGCATCAGAAGCGTTTCTTCCAGACTGAGATTTCCGGCGGCAATGTTTATTTGGTCGTGTTGAATACTGTAACCGGCACTGGTGTTGAAAGAAAGTCCTTTGGCAATTCTTAAACGGGTGCCCAGATTAAAACCAACGGAATTCAATTTAAAATTATGTAAGTATGTTGTATAATCAATGCTGGCATCGATGCTTCCCCATTTTTTTACCAAATTACCACTTAATTCCACTTCGGCATTCCAAAGGGTTTCTTCGGTCTTATTATAAACGGTTTTTTCGAAATAGTGATTATAAAACCCACCAATCTTTGAGGTTAATACCAAACTTCTACTGGCCGACTCTTTGTAGGGGAAAAAACTATATTCCAATCCGACGGAGGCATTGTAAGATTGTGCATAATTCCGGTATTTTGAATGCCTGAATCGGCCGAAAATGCCATAGGACCAATGTTGGTCAATTCCCCAAATGCGGTAGGTGTTGATATTGAAAGATTCGCTGACCGATTTGATTATCCTTTCGTTATATGTGTAACGTCTATGCCGGGAATTGTATTGAATGCCGAATGCAAATTTATTTTTTTCGTCCACCTTGGAGGCACTGGAATAACCGCTGAGATTTTGCATTCCGGTATTACTGTCGCCATATAACCACGCGTTTCCACCGATTTTGAAAACCCAATGGTGCCATTTATCGGTTGTTGTTTTGTTTTCCTGTTCAAGGTTCAACCGGATTGATATCTTATCGGCCAAACCATTTCGATACCAATATGGAATTAAACCCAGTTTAATGTATTTCAATAATTTTTGTCTTATTTGTTCGCGGGTTATATCGGCACCTATCGAAAAATCATATTTTTGTTGGATATCCTTGTAGTTCTTTTGGCCAATAAAATGTATATGAAAAACTTTTCCGCCACTACCATTTCGTTCCGATAATATGATAATGTGCACATCGGCAAAGTTGCGATCGCGCACAAATTCCACGGCTTCCAAATTTTGTTTCAAATAAGTTGTTTCACAATAAACGGTTTGACAATCATAAAAAATTTTGATTTTACGGTTCGTAACTTGTGCATGGGATATTCCCAGGGGTAATAATAGTAGCAAGACAAATAAAATATTTTTCATGGATTGTCATTTGGTTTAATAACGAAAGAAACAAAATAAAATTGTTTACCGGAATATCGGTGAAATATACAGGATTTCGTAATAATTACAGGTCAATAATATTGATTCGAATTTTGTTAGTCGTTATCGTACATGCGTTGAGCTGCAAAAATACCGTTTTTCCATGGAACCGGGGGTTTTTTCCGTGCGGTGTAGATTGGGGCCGGGCCGTATTTATCTTTATGTCCTGTTTGCCTTTCGGTCTTACTCGGGCTTTCTTCCGGTCAGTTTTGATATTTCTATTTATCACGTAATTATTTGTGCCCTTTTTTATCCTGATTTTCCTAAAAGAATGTTTGTTCTTCGCTAAGCATATTAGTTTTGGGTAATTATGAATAAAAAATAAGTTTGGCTGAGCACGGTTAAATAAAAAAGAAAAAAGTGAGTAAACAAAGTAGTGGGAGCCGAACTCCCACTACACAGGATAGGCAAAATTCGCTTAGGAATCTTGTCTTCCTACTGCATCAATGATGCCTAAACAAATATAATGAAAAATGTATTTTGAAAAATATCATACTATTCTTGTCGGAGCGGCGAAACCCCTGCCGACGGCACAAAAACTTTCGCCGGCTGCTGTGCAAGGATACCGCTGCGTCTGCTGGCGCATCTTTTATCTGACTAAACCCAAAGGCCGGGGTATAGTTTATGCCTGCTTTTCAATCCCATCTTTCCAAGCTCATGTGAATTCATGCCAAATTTTTCTATCTGTAATTTAAAATCTCCCCGGCTTTCGGTATCCATTCCTGAGGCTTAATGGTCTTGTCAAAATAAAAATCCGGCTGAATACCTATACCGTCAATGGCCATTTCCGGAATCCGGTAACTCCTGGTCAATCCATACCACAATCTGTATTCTCGGCATGGCGAATCCACCGCATTTAAGTTGGAAATATCCAAAGCACCCATCGTTGGCTTTCCAAACAACTTAACTTTTTTGCTTTGCTTGGCTGCCAAAAGGAATTGTTCTGTCGTGCTTCCACAATATTCGTTTATTAAAATACCAACCTGTTTTGGATAAGGGTAAATGGTATCTAATTCCTCGATGCTAACAATATTTTCTTCCAAATTGACAAATTCCCCTAAATGCCGATTTAATTTTTCCAAAGACTTTTTTGCCCATTCTCTTTCTTCTTCACTAAATTGGGGATTGTTGATAAATTTCTCCATTCGTTGATTATTCAACTTCGTAGAAAGAAATTCAAGCCCTACAATACGTATGGGATTGGTATATAGATACGGAATAATATTGGCGTAGCTTTGGTCAGAACCTCCTCCATTGTTTCGCAAATCTATAATCAAGTAAGGTGTGCCCAGAATAAGTTCCTTATTTTGTTCCAAAACGCTGTCAATGGCTTGTTTGGCACTCAACCTGAACGATGGAATCCGTAACAATACCGTACTATCTGATACTTTTTTTACAAATGGCTTTCGGGCCGATATGGATTCAATAAACAAGGCAGTGTCTTTGCTGGGTTTTGACATCGAATTTAACCTCTTC
The DNA here is from genome assembly GCA_027003085.1 of Flavobacteriales bacterium. Taxonomy (GTDB): domain Bacteria; phylum Bacteroidota; class Bacteroidia; order Flavobacteriales; family Flavobacteriaceae; genus JAADED01. The sequence goes on along the minus strand of JALWYR010000037.1, from coordinate 18,450 downwards.
AAAACAATAAACCCGCCCATCAAATAATTCTGTTCAATCAATTGTAAATTCTTGAATTCAAGCGGATAGTGATTTCCCATATAATATTTCATGGTATAACCCCCATGAGTATTTTTATAAATCTCCAATTTAATTTGTTTGGGTAACCAATTCGGATTCTCCGATTTAACAATAAATCCCACATATTCCCTGTTTGTTGAACTATTATTATCCTTGATAATTCCAATAGTATAAGGTGCGGAATACCATATGCCCTCAAATCCACGCTGATTCTGATTGGCATCCATCGTTTTTACAAATTGATCGATGTCTAAATCCACCGTCGGCGTATTTTTGAAAAAATCCTCATTCGGTCCTTGCTCATTAAGAACAACTTGAAGATGGTTTTTTCTGAAAAACTCGGTCCAATCGTTGAGCAATTTCAGGCATTCTTTCTTGTCTTTCACGTGCTTGGCACGTTCGATAAAATCCTTGTTATGTGTCAAATAGGCAGTTTCGCCCTTCTTTTCCAATACGTAGCCAAACCCTGCATCATTTTGCTCAAAGGTTTTGATCAACCATTTAAGGTTCGATAAACAGTCGCAATTTTGCCCATAGCCGGACATGAAAAGGAGTGCCATAACAAAAAACAAAACGAATTTTTTCATTTCCTTACTTTTTTACTTAAAGATGTTATGTTAAGCTTTTTGTTACAGCCCAAGCATTACATTTTTTATCCTAAAATTTGGCACATCAAAAATTTCCATCCCAAAAAAACATTGAAAACCACCGGCTAAATGTTCATATAAAATAAATTTGTAGCTTTATCATTATGAAAAACTTTGTTTCCGGTTTGGTTTTCCTGCTTTTGTTTCTCGGCGCTTGCAAATGGCGGCATCCTGCCGGAGATCCTTTGCCTGCCGAGCGGAGTTTTTATATGGGCTTTACGCCTTTCCCCTACGATATTTCGCAGCAGGCGGTGGACGAAACCTACGCCGGCATTTTGCGCGACGGTGATTTTGTGGTGGCGCATTTCGATACGGGCGTGCCCTGGAACGAAGCGCTCAACGACCTGCCTTTTCCGGCTAACGTGCAGAACGACATCGACCGTGTCCGGCAATATGTTCCCTACGACCGCCCCGTTTTGCTCACTTGCACGCCCAACCATACCGACCGCGAAACGCTGGCGCATTATTGGAATGCCAACGGAACTCGGCAACCCCTTCCGGCTCCTTGGAACACCTACGATTTCGACCATCCCGATGTAATTGCGGCCTACATCAAATATTGCGAACGGCTTATCGATGCCATCCGGCCCGATTTTTTTGCCTTTGGCATCGAAGTAAACGGCGGACTGCGGCTACATACGGCGCACATGGATCATTTCCTTGTCCTGGCCGACACCGTTTACCGGCGCATAAAGCATGATTATCCCGGCCTGCCTGTGATGATGAGCTTTCAAGACCAATCCTACAACAAAACCAAGCGGGAATTGTTCGAGGTTACCCGGCGGTTGATGAATTATTCGGATTATATGGCCGTGAGCACTTATCCTTTTTGGCAATACAATCAACCCCAAGCCGGTTCCGATCCCGATGCCATCCCCGCCGGATGGCTCAGCGAAATGCAGCAATTGGCTCCGTCCAAGCCCTTTGCCATATCGGAAACGGGCTATATTGCCCGGGATTTGGTGATGCCGTCCTATGGCGTAAACATCCACGGCACGGCCGGATGGCAAAAAGCTTATGTGGATAAATTGCTCCGCAAAGCGGGCGATTTGAACGCCCGTTTTGTCAATTGGTTCGTTTGGCGCGATTACGACCGCTTGTTGAATCGTTTGGCCCATTATCCCGAATGGTTTTTGGTTTGGCGCGATAACGGCATGTTCGATGAGGACGGTCTTGAACGGCCCGCTCATCCCCGTTGGCGTGAGTGGTTGAATGTGCCGAGAAACCGCTAAAAAAATAAATTCGGGCAGCGTAGTTTCCGGGATTTTTTGCTAAATTGAATGAACTAAAATTCCTTGGGTATGAAATCCCGTTTCGGAAAAGGGCGCTTAACCTTGTTTGTGGTGGCGCCGTTGCTTGCACTGTTGCTTATTCTTTTCCCCCAAAGTATGGATCCCGCCCGTCCGGTGGTGGCCTACACGGCGGCCGTGGCCCTGTTGATGGCGCTGTGGTGGATGAGCGAGGTCATTCCCTTGGCGGTAACATCGCTTGTTCCGGTGGCGGCCTTCCCGTTGCTGGGTATTATGAACGGCAAGCATGTGGCGGGGCAATATTTTAACCATATTATTTTCCTGTTTATTGGCGGATTCCTGGTGGCCTTGGCCATGGAAAAATGGAATTTGCACAAGCGCATAGCGCTGCGTATTTTGATGACCACGGGTACCACGCCGGCCAAAATTCTGCTGGGCTTTATGCTGGCAACGGCCTTTTTGTCCATGTGGATATCCAACACAGCTACCACCATGATGATGGTGCCCATCCTGCTGTCGATTATGGCCAAGATAAGCGAATTTCACGAAGCCCGGCGTGCGGAACTTATGGAAAGGGCGGTGCTTTTGGGCATTGCCTATGCGGCTTCGATAGGTGGCATTGCCACGCTTATCGGAACGCCGCCCAATCCGCTTTTTGTGCGTATTTTCAAAATTCATTTCCCCGATGGGCCCGAAATTTCTTTTGCCCGTTGGATGCTCTTTGCCTTGCCGTTGAGTATGTTTTTGTTGTTGGTGGCCTATTTTTATTTGTATGGTGTTTTTCTGCGGAAATTGGCCGTTCGTAAAACCGGCAAGGAAATTATCCGCAACGAATACCGGGCTATGGGCCCTATGCGCTACGAAGAAAAATGGGTTTTCGGTTTGTTTGTGGCCCTTGCCCTTTTGTGGCTTTTTCGCAAGCCCATTGTAATCGGTAGTGTGCATATTCCGGGTTGGTCGGAACTATTTGCCCACCCGTCTTGGATCAACGACGGCAATGTGGCTATGCTAATCGGCATTTTGCTTTTTCTGATACCGGCACGGGACAAAACACGCGGTTTTTTTCTTATGGATTGGAAAACGGCCGAACGGATTCCGTGGGGTATCATCCTGCTTTTCGGTGGTGGATTTGCCCTGGCAGCGGGCTTCAAGGAATCGGGATTATCGGCATGGATAGGCGAACGATTAACGGGTTTGCAACATGTTCATCCGCTACTGATATTGCTCATCGTTACCACCACCATTACTTTCCTGACCGAACTAACGTCCAATACCGCCACGGTGGAAACTTTTCTTCCTGTATTGGCCGCCTTGGCTGTGGCCATACGGGTCAATCCGCTTTTCCTGATGGTGCCTGCTACGGTGGCCGGTTCGTTTGCCTTTATGCTACCCGTAGCCACGCCGCCCAATGCCATTGTGTTCGGAACGGGCAAACTCCGCATAACCGACATGATGCGGGCAGGTATTTGGATGAATCTGGCCGGTATAATCATCCTGACCCTGACGGCATACTTCTACATGCGCTGGGTTTTCGGTATTGACCTTACAAGTTTGCCAGCTTGGGCAAAATAAAAGGGTTTACACGTATCCTTGTGCCAGCATAGCGTCGGCCACTTTGATAAATCCGCCGATGTTGGCGCCTTTTTTGTAGTCGATATAGCCGTCGGTTTGTTGGCCGTATTCCTTGGTTAGTGCATGGATATTGGTCATAATCTTACGTAACATATTGTCCACTTCACCGGCCGTCCATTGCAGTCGCATGGAATTTTGGGTCATTTCAAGTCCCGAAACGGCCACACCGCCGGCATTGGCGGCTTTGCCGGGCACGTAAATCAACCGGTGTTGTTGAATATATTCCACGGCATCGCCCGTGAGCGGCATATTGGCGGCTTCCACTACGCCTAAGAGCTTGTTGGCTACCACATTTTTGGCGTCATTCAGGTCGAATTCGTTTTGGGTGGCCGCCGGGATGGCCAAATCGGCGGGTTGTTCCCAAGGTTTACGGCCGGGGAAAAATTCCACGCCATAGCGTTCGGCATAGGGCTGAACAATATCCTGGTTGGAAGCGCGCAACCGGAGCATATAATCCACTTTTTCGCCGCGGATGCCGTCGGGGTCGTAAATATATCCGTCGGGACCGGAAAGGGTAACCACTTTTCCGCCCAATTCGTTTACCTTACGCACAATTCCCCAAGCAACATTGCCGAATCCGCTGACCAACACGGTTTTTCCCTTGATGGTTTCCCCCATTTCGGCCAAAGCGGCTTGGGCGAAATAAACCACACCGTAGCCCGTGGCTTCGGGGCGTATGAGCGAACCACCCCATGCAAGTCCCTTGCCGGTGAGCACGCCCGTAAATTCGTTTTTCAGTTTTTTATACATCCCGAACAAATAGCCCAATTCGCGTCCGCCCACACCGATGTCGCCTGCCGGAACATCGGTATCGGGACCGATATGACGATAGAGTTCTTGCATAAAACTTTGGGCAAAACGCATAATTTCGTTATCGGATTTTCCTTTGGGGCTAAAATCGGAACCGCCTTTGCCTCCACCCATGGGCAGGGTTGTCAAAGCGTTTTTGAAGGTTTGTTCGAAACCCAAAAATTTGAGGATGCTCAAATTGACCGATGAATGGAAACGCAGCCCGCCCTTGTAGGGCCCTATGGCCGAATTGAATTGGACGCGATAGCCGCGGTTGATTTGCAGATTGCCATTATCGTCCACCCAGGGCACGCGGAACATAATCACACGTTCGGGTTCGATCATGCGTTCCAGGAGCATTTTTCCCTTGTATTTGGGATGGGTGTCGATAAATGGAATCAGCGTTTCGGCCACTTCGCGAACGGCTTCCAAAAATTCGGTTTCGTGAGGATTTCGCTGGGCGGCATAGGCCATAAAATCCTCAATTTGTTGGTGATAGGAAAAATTCATAGTCAAGGATATGTTCAAATTATGCAGGCAAAAATACATTTTTTAATCTTGAAAATCACAAGATTTATGACAAAATACGCGATATGAAACAAAATTTTGACCAATATCATTTTTTTGTTACATTTGTGTCGAAAAAACACATAATTCATACATAACCATGGCAAAAGTAGTAGTTTTGGGGTCCGGCATTGCCGGTCACACCACAGCCGCATATTTGCGGAAATGGCTCAACAAATCCCACCAAGTGGTGGTGGTTTCGCCTGCCAAGTATTACCAATTCACGCCCTCGAACATTTGGGTGGGAGTTGGACGCATGAAACCGGAACAAGTCCGGTTCGAATTGGAACCCAAATACAAAAAATGGGGTATCGACTTCAAACAGGCCAAGGCCGTGTCCATTCATCCCGAAGGGGGTGAAGGTTCGGACAAGCCCTATGTAACCATCGAATATGTGGGTCAAGGCAAAGAAGGCCAAACCGAAACCGTGGATTACGACTTTCTGGTCAATGCTACGGGGCCGCAATTACGCTTCGACAAAACCGAAGGACTCGGTCCGGAACACGGCAACACCGTTTCGGTTTGTAATTTCGAACACGCTTCGCATGCCTGGTCCGAATTGCAAAAGGTGATAAAAAAACTGGAAGCCGGCGAACGTCAAAACATCGTTATCGGTATCGGTCATCCGGGAGCTACTTGTCAAGGAGCCGCTTTCGAATACATCCTGAACGTGTATCACGAAATCGACCGCCGCGGATTGAGTGATTTGGCTACCATAACTTATATTACCAACGAATACGAAATCGGTGATTTTGCAATGGGCGGTGCTTATATCCGGCGTAACGGATACATTACCCCCACAAAGATTTTTGCCGAATCATTCTTGGCCGAGCGTGAAATTTATTGGATCAAACGAGCCGGCGTAAAAAAAGTGGAAAAAGGCAAAATTCATTATGAAACCCTTTCGGGTGAGTTCAAAGAACTTCCCTATGATTTTGCCATGCTTATTCCGGCTTTTTCGGGCCCCGGCATGAAGGCCTACGACAAAAACGGCGGCGACATCACCGAAAAACTCTTCAAGCCTAACGGCTTTATGGTGGTTGATGCCGATTATACCAAAAAACCTTACGAAGAGTGGAAAGCCAGCGATTGGCCCGAAACCCTGCAAAATCCGTCGTATCCCAACATTTTTGCGCCGGGTATTGCCTTTGCTCCGCCCCATACCATTTCCAAACCCTTTACATCGCCCAACGGAACCACTATTGTTCCGGCTCCGCCGCGAACCGGTATGCCTTCGGGAGTAATGGGTAAGGTAACCGCTCAAAACATTTACGAAGTTATCAAAGGCAAAGCCAAGTTGGATAAATTACGCCACAAAGCTTCCATGGCCAAAATGGGTGCTGCATGTATTGTTTCGGCAGGCTATGGGATGACCAACGGTATGGCTGCCACCATGACCGTTTATCCTATTGTTCAGGATTGGGATAAATATCCCGAATTCGGCCGGTCGCTTACCTACACCATGGGCGAACCCGGCTTGGCCGGACACTGGCTCAAATGGTTCATGCACTACATGTTCCTGCACAAAGCCAAAGGCTATCCTTTCTGGTGGTTGCTTCCCGAATAATTGATTTTAATTAAACCGAAAAAAAGTTACAATTATGGAATACAAAAAACATTTACGACGTGTTACGCGCGGATATACGGATTTTTCCTATGCCGCCATTCCGGGTAAAACCGTTCGCTTCTTCCGCCGTTGCATTATATGGCAAGCATGGCGATGGTTGGTGCTTAACATCAAAATCCTGCGTATCGTAGCATTCGGACACTCTTAATGTCCGGTGTATCGATACACACAATTTATTCGGGCGGACTTTTAAGTTCGCCCGTTTTTTTAAAAACTGTATTTTGTGTCCTTTTCTCAGGGTTATAATAATATGGTATTACATTAAATTTGCATTATTCCCAATAATTATCCGTGTAATTATCCGTGCCAAAAATCCGTTCGAAGGCCAAGTGCTTCAAAATTTATTTATGTAAACCGGTTTTTAAACACAAATTGTCAAAAATCGGACGGGCTTTTTAACGTTAGAGCAAAGAAAATCGCCTTATCTTTATTGTCCCGTTTGGAAAAGTTCCTTCGGTTTCTACTTGGTTTATTATTAACGTATTAAAATTTCGGGTCTATGGAAAAAACCGTAAAAGAACGCACGACCTACACTTACGACGAGGTGTATAAGGCTACACTGGAATATTTTGATGGCGATGAATTGGCCACCGGTATATGGGTGTCGAAATATGCCCTTAAAGATGCCGATGACCGTTACTTGGAACTGACCCCCGCCGACATGCATAGGCGCATGGCCCGGGAATTTGCCCGGATGGAACGGAATTATCAGGTGGACACCTCCAAGCTGGAAGGCTTGTCGGAATATGGCCTGCGTCGCGACCCGCTGACCGAAGAGAAGATTTTTTCGTTTTTCGACCGCTTCAAATACGTAATACCGCAGGGGAGTATCATGTATGGGCTTGGCAACTATGAAGTAATTGCTTCCTTGTCCAATTGCGTTGTGGTACCGGCTCCTTATGATTCTTACGGAGGTATCATGTATACCGACCAACAGGCCGCCCAATTGTTTAAGCGCCGTTGTGGGGTGGGTTTCGATCTTTCCAAACTGCGCCCTAAAAACTTCAAAGTGCGCAATGCCGCCCGGACAACCACCGGAGCCGTATCCTTTATGCACCGATTTTCGTTTACCACGCGCGAAGTGGCCCAAAACGGCCGCCGTGGCGCCCTAATGCTTACCATGGACATCGCCCATCCCGATATCGAAGATTTTGTTACCGTTAAACAAGATCTAACCAAGGTAACCGGTGCTAACATCTCCGTCCGCCTTTCCGACGAGTTTATGAAAGCTGTGGTGGACGGGACCAAATACACCCACCGGTGGCCCATCGATGCCGACAAGCCCCGGATGACCAAGGAAGTGGACGCCAAAGAACTCTGGCACCTGATTGTCAAGTCGGCGCACAATACGGCCGAGCCCGGACTGATTTTCTGGGATCGCCAACACAAATATTCCACGTCCAGTGTTTATCCGGGATTTGAAAACGAAAGCACCAACCCTTGTAGCGAAATTGCCATGCAAGGCGGCGATTCCTGCCGTTTGATTGCTATGAACCTTTACAACTTTGTCAAAAATCCCTTTACGGACAAAGCCGAGTTCGACCACCAAAAATTCTACGAAACGGTTTACGAAACCCAACGATTGATGGACGACTTGGTGGATTTGGAACTGGAAAGCATCGAACGCATTTTGGCCAAAATCGATGCCGACCCCGAACCCGAAAAAATCAAACGCGTGGAGCGCGAAACCTGGGAAATGCTTTACGAAAACGGAAAACGTGGCCGCCGTACGGGATTGGGTTTTACGGCCCTGGCCGACACCGTAGCCGCCCTGGGCGCCAAATTCGATTCGGATCAGGCGCTCCAACTGGTGGAATCCATCATGCGCACCAAGCTGCAAGCCGAGTTCGACAGTAGTATCGACCTGGCCATTGAGCGTGGAAAATTCCAAGACTTCGACCCCGAAATCGAAAACACTTCGGAATTCGTTCAAATGTTGCAAAAAGAATTCCCCGCACTCTACGAACGCATGATGCGCTACGGACGCCGCAACATTTCCATCAGCACCGTGGCGCCTACGGGCAGTTTGAGCATTCTGGCACAAACTTCGTCGGGCATCGAACCGGTGTTTATGCTTTCCTATAAGCGCCGCCGCAAAGTCAATCCCAACGACCCCGACGCCAAAGTGGATTTTGTGGACGAATTGGGCGATGCTTTCGAAGAATTTACCGTTTACCACCCGCGCCTAAAAGACTGGATGAAAGTAACCGGAAAGAAAAATATCGAAGAATCGCCCTATTACGGTTCCACGGCGCCCGAAATCGATTGGCGAAAACGGGTGGAAATGCAGGCGGTGGTTCAAAAATATGTAACCCATTCCATCAGTTCCACCATTAATTTGCCGTCGGATGTATCGGTGGATTTGGTGAGCGATATTTACATCGAAGCCTGGAAAAAAGGACTCAAAGGTATCACCGTTTACCGCGACGGTTCGCGTATGGGGATCCTGGTTTCGGACGACAAAGACAAGAAAAAGGATAAATCCGGAAATACATCACCCGAAGAACCGGGTATCCAAACGCAAAACATTTCCATCAACCTGTTCCCCAAACACCGGCCCAAAGTCCTGGAAGCCGACGTGATACGCTTCTATAACCAAAGCGAGGAATGGCTTGCAGTTGTAGGCCTGATCGATGGAAAACCCTACGAAATTTTTACCGGAAAAATGGAGGATGTCTTCCACCTTCCGGATTATGTTGACAAAGGCTGGGTGATCAAAAACCGGGATGAAAGCGGTAAATCCCGTTACGATTTTCAATTTATCGACAAACAAGGTTATAAGATTACTATCGAAGGTCTTTCACGTTCGTTCAACCCCGAATTTTGGAACTACGCCAAGCTTATTTCGGGCGTAATGCGCCATGGCATGCCCATTCACGAGGTGGTCAAATTGGTGGAAGGGCTCAATCTGAAAGACGATTTTATCAACACCTGGAAAAACGGTGTGGCCCGTGCGCTCAAACGTTATATTCCCGACGGCACGGCGCCCAAGGACAAAAAATGTCCGCAATGCGGCGACCCCGAAGGCTTGGTCTACGAGGAAGGATGCCTGACTTGTAAAAGTTGCGGGTATAGCAAATGTGGATAATTTCACATATAGGAAAATCTAACCATAGCCCCATATTCTGGGGCTTTTTTATTTGTTCAATAATTGTTTTAAGCTCAAATTATGGGAAAATCCTTGTAATGAATAATCTAATTTAATGCGTGAAATCCGGCCAAAATTCTTTTGGATGTGTAGAATTTTCTTTATTTTTATCAAAAAGCAAAAGTTATGGAAAAACGAATTTTAGTTACAACCACCGAAACGGTTCCCGGCCGTGAAATCGGGGAAGTGTTGGGCATTGCTCGCGGGAGTACCGTTCGTGCCCGAATGTTTGTAAACGACTTTTTTGCCGGTTTGAAAAATCTGGTCGGCGGCGAAATATCGGAATACACCAAACTGCAAGCCAAGTCGCGGGAACAGGCCCTCCAACGGATGATTGCGCATGGTCGTGAAATGGGCGCCGATGCCATAGTAAATGTGCGTATGACCACTTCGATGATCATGCAAGGTGCATCGGAAATTTTGGCATATGGAACCGCTGTAAAGTTTAAAGAAGAATGATTGTCAATAGGTTTGAACATTTCATGGATTTAGCAGGATTTTTTTGAAAAATCATTGTTTTTGTATTTAAGAAATAGTATATTTACTTCAACTTAAACCCTAAGTGTTATGCGATACAAAATTACCTCCGCACTGTTCGCTATGTTTGTTGGGCTTTTTATGTGGGCCCAAGAAGTAGCGGTACAAGGTACGGTTACCGACGAAAACGGGGAGCCTCTCCCCGGAGTAAACGTACTGGTAAAAGGCACCCAAAAAGGAACCGCCACCGACTTTGACGGCCGGTACAAAATCTCGGTTCCCTTGGGTAGCGTTTTGCAATTTTCCTACCTTGGCTATAAGACCAAGGAAATCACCATTGGCAAAGCCGGAACTTACAACGTTACGATGGTTCCTTCGGCCGAAACCCTCAACAAGGTGGTCATCACCGCCATGGGTATCAAAAAGCAGGAAAAGGCCATTGGATATTCCATACAGGAAATCAGCACCGCCAAGCTGAAAACGCCGGAAACTGATATTTTTAATGCGGTTAAAGGTGAAGTGGCGGGTGTAACCATTAATCAGACTTCGGGTACCCCCGGAGCCGGAGTGGATATTCTCATCCGGGGTGTTACATCCCTCGATCCCGAACAAAGCAATCAACCGTTGATTGTAATAGACGGAGTGCCCGTTTCCAATGAAATCGCATACGGAAATGTTCTGCCGAGTGCGGGTTCCAATGCACCGAACTCAGCCAACCAATTTTCGTTTGCAAACCGTGGTTTAGATATTAATCCGGACGATATTCAAAGTGTAACGGTACTTAAAGGTGCCGCCGCTACATCGCTCTACGGCGTACGTGGTGCAAATGGTGTTATTCTTATTACTACCAAAAAAGGATTGAAAGGAACTCCAACCTTTACGTTCTCCTCCAAAATAACAACCAATCAAATAACTAAATGGTTCCAACCCCAAACCAAATGGCGTGAAGGATACCGCCGGGCGGCTAAAATTACGTTGGATCCAAACAATCCAAACATTGTGCCTAACCAACCGAGGGATTACGGAGATGGAAAAGGGGTTTGGATCATCAACCCCAATACTTCTTATTCCTTCCACACCTGGGGACCCAGTTATGCCGAGGATAACGATCCTTCCATCCGCTTCCATAATATTTATAAAGAATTGTTCCGAACCGGTATAACTTATGACAACAATTTCAGCGTTCGCGGTGGCCAGGACAAATACAACTATTATTTTTCCCTGTCCAATGTAAATGCCAAAAGTATTGTTCCGTTTACCAAGTACAACAGAACTACTTTCCGCATTCGCGGCGATTATCAAATTTCCAAAAAGGTTAATGTGGAATTGTCATCCAATTATATCTATACTCGTAGTAAGTTGCCAAACAACGGGGATAAATCCATCATGAGCTCCTTGGCCTATTGGAGTACTTCCGTTCCGCTGGACAGGGAATTCGGCCCTAACGGTAAATCCTGGAACTATACCCCTTATTGGATTGACAATCCGCGATATTTTGCCGATGTAAGTGGCTTGAATTCCGAGGTAAACCGTTTTGTCAACAGTTTAAAATTACGCTATGATTTTACTCAAAATTGGAATTTGACTTTCCGTGGTGGCGTGGATGCGTTTAATGATGCACGCAATCGTTTTGTACCACCGGATCTGGATGTAGGTACTCAGGTACATGGATTTGTTTATGATGCCAATTACCGATTCCATCAAATCTATGGCAATGTTTTGTTGAATTACGATAAAGACCTGTCCAAAGATATTCAAGTTCATTTTAGTGTGGGGGGTGAAGCTTTTGCCAAAAAATCCTCCTATGAATCTATTCGCGGCGAGGGTTTGATTATACCCGACTTCAATCATATATCCAATACCACCAATTTATTCAGCTATGAAAATACCCGTCGTCATCGATTGGTGGGCTTGTATTCCGACCTCCGTTTTGACCTTAAAGATCGTTTGTTCCTGGACTTTACGGCGCGTAATGATTGGAGTTCGACCTTTGCTTCGCAAAACCGTTCCTATTTCTATCCTTCGGCAAGTTTGTCCTTTATCTTTAATGATTGGATAGATAAAAATCAGGAATATTTCTCATTCGGTAAATTGCGTCTGGCGTACGGCCAAGTAGGTAAGGAAGCCGCGCCGGGTCGCTTGGGTTCATTCTACATATTGAATAATACCCTTCCGGGTGGTGTTCCCGGAACACTGAGATTAACGGCAATTGGTGATCCCAATGCCCGCCCCGAAAAGCAAAGTACCCGGGAAATAGGTTTCGACCTTCGGTTCTTCGACAACAAATTCCGTATCGACTATACCCACTATGATGTTATTAATCAGGACTTGTTATACAGAGTTTCTGTTCCTTATTCAAGCGGATTATCATCGGTATACCGCAATGTGGGTAAATTTCATAAGTGGGGCGATGAATTGATGCTTTCGGCCTACTGGATTACCAATGATAATTTTTCATGGCGTACTACCGTAAATTATGCCACAGGTAACGGTAAGGTTATAGAATTGGATGAAAATATTCAGGATGGAATACTTTATGCATCTGGAACTACTCCCGTTATTATTAATAAAGTGTATAAAGGCGATTATCTGGGCTCGCTCTACGGATATACGTGGAAATATACCGATGACGGACAATTGATTTTGGATTCCCGCGGACGTCCGCAAATCGATTGGTCCGAACGTAAATTGGTAGGTAATGCCTTCCCCGATTGGGTCGCTAGTGTGGGTAACCATTTCCATGTTGGCAACGTGTCCTTCGGATTCTTGCTTGAATACAAAAAAGGTGGCGATGTATTTGATGATTTTCGTCGTACCGCCATCCGTAACGGAAATGCCATAGCCACCGAAGAACGTTATGTGGAAAAACTCTGGGAGGGTGTTCAAGAAGACGGCAGCGGTGGTTATGTGCCCAATACCACACCGGCAACCCTGAACGAATATTGGTATCGCTATTCCCGTAATACCTGGGCTGCCGAAACCATGCTCGAAGACGGATCATGGTTTAAGCTGCGTAATTTGTATGTGTCGTACAGCTTACCAAAAAAATGGTTAAACGATACGTTTGTTAAGCGAGTCCGTTTTGATCTGAGCATGAGTAATTACGTACTCTGGTCCAAAAACCAAGGTTGGGACCCCGAGGGAACAACTTATGCAGCCGGTAGTAACAGTTACGGATTTATCGGTTACAGCACACCGTTGACAACCAATTTCAGTTTCGGACTGAATGTTGATTTCTAATTTGTAAAATTCAAGATTATGAAAAAGATAAAATTCAGTATTCTGATGATATTCACCCTCCTTGCGCTCAATAGTTGTAAGGAAAACTTCTTTGACGTCAATGTTCCGTCGCGCTATATTGGCGAAGATCAGGTGAGTATCCAAACCCAACTTCCTTATGTGGAAGTTAAATTGGCCGATATGCAATATAACATTGCGCGCTATATCGGTGAATACGATCAGCAAATCGCCAGTTATCATATTGGCGGTGCAGATACCCACGAACGTATCTCGCTCGGTAGTGCCTGGTACCGGCTCTATAATAATATTTTGAACAACTTGATGATTATCAAAAAGAAAGCCGGCGAATCCGGTAATAAGCACTACTTGGGCATTGCACAGGTTATCCAAGCGTTAGCCGTACAAATGGCCACCGACCAGTGGGGTGATATTCCTTACTCCGAAGCTGCACAAGGCGCCGATAACCTTTATCCCAAACCCGATGCCATGCAGGATATCTATCCGGCCTTGCTCAACCTGTTGGACGAAGCCATTGCCAACCTCCAAGCACCCGGCAACGGCATCGAACCCGGTTCCGAAGATATCATCTACGGCGGCGACTTGGACAAATGGATCAAAGCGGCTTATACCCTTAAAGCCCGCCTCTATATTCATATGACCAAACGTAGTTCTTCGGCCGCATCCGATGCTTTGGCCGCCCTGCAAAACGGTTTTACGTCCAACGACGACGATTTGCAGGTATTCTATGATGCAACCTACCGCAACCCTTGGTACACCAGCGTAGTTGCCGCCCGTCGTACGGGCAACCTGAGCGTGTTGTGGGGTGAACAACTGATTGACAAAATGAACGGTACCGATTATACTTTTACGGGTATTACTGTTGACCCGCGTTTGCCTTTGATTGCCGACGTAGGTGGCACGGGCGTTTATACCGGTGCTGTTAACGGAAGTGGAGGTAATGATTCCAATGGTCAGCCTGCCACTGCCGACCTGGCCGATAACTTCTATTCGGCCGAAGACGGTCCTATCGTATTGCTTTCCTACCAGGAAGCCAAATTCATCGAAGCCGAAGCACAATTCCTGCTCAATGGTGCTACCCAAGCCGCCTATGACGCCTATATCGAAGGCATCACCGCAAGCATGGACAAACTGGGTGTTGACGCTGCCGATCAAACCGCCTACCTGGCCGAAGCATCCGTGGGCTTGGGCGGTAATGCCGCTTCGCTGGATTTGGAACACATCATGAATCAAAAGTACATTGCTTTGATTCTGAGCCCCGAACCCTGGACGGATATCCGTCGCTACGATTATGATGCCAACATCTTTACCGACCTGGATTACCCCATGAACCGCTCCACGGAAATTCCGGCCAACGAATGGCCCGCCCGGGCGGTTTATCCCGAAAGCGAAACGCAACGTAATCCCAACATCGACCAAATCACCGAATATTGGCAACCCCTGTGGTTGTTCCAATAATTCCGGCAACCAATATCCTTCAAAAAAACCGTCCCCCTGCGGGGCGGTTTTTTCTTATACGGCAAATAAACTAATTTTGCCACATGGGACATCATCACCACGATTTGTCGGGCCGGAAACTTACCTACACGGTACTGCTCAATGTGCTGATCACCGTAGGTGAAATTATCGGCGGGTTATGGTCGGGCAGTGTGGCACTGCTTTCCGATGCCTTGCATAATTTTTCCGATGTACTGGCATTGCTTATTGCCTATATCGCCCACCGCGTATCCCGTACCCGAAGGCAAAATATCCGCCAAACCTATGGCTACAAACGGGCCGAAATTGTGGCGGCCTTTATCAATGCGGCCACGTTGATAGGTGTGTCCGTTTATTTGATTGTGGAATCGGTGGGGCGCTGGTTGCATCCGCAGCCCGTAGAATCGGGTTTGGTCATCTGGCTTGCTTTGTTGTCCATCTTGGCCAATGGCATTAGCGTGCTTTTGCTCAGCCATGGTGCCAAAGGAAACCTTAACATGCGTGCGGCCTACTGGCATTTGTTTTCCGATATGCTTACATCGGTAGCCGTACTCATCGGCGGTTTGATTATGCGTTTTTACGGCTTCTATGGCATTGACGCCCTGCTGGCAACGGCCATTGCCGCCTATTTGATTTATTTGGGCGCCAAACTCTGGTACGAATCCTTCGGTATTCTCATGCAATTTGCCCCCAAAGATGTTCAAATCAACGACATCAACCGCCGGCTAACCCAATTGCCGGGCATCAAAAACATCCATCATATTCATATTTGGCAACTCAACGAAAACGAAACCCATTTCGAAGCCCACATCGCTTTCAAAAACGACATACGACTCTCGGAATTCGATCGTATTTGCGAACAAATCGAGCAAATTCTCCAAAAGGAATTCAACATCAACCACGTAAACCTTCAACCGGAATATTCCCGCAAAGAGCCGCATTTTTATATTATTCAAGATCCACTTCCGGGGCAAGAAAACGAAAGTTAATTTTTATGTCGTTTGCTGTTTCTAAATGCTAGCATATTGCTTAGTTTTGTGATGTTAGCCACAAAGCTATGTGGACCCGAATTCGCAACCGGCTCAATCCCTGGCATTCGTTGATATTATCCTTCGGATGGCTCATCATGCTGGGGAGTATTTTGCTTTTGCTCCCTCCGGTGCAACACCTTGACGGGCTAACCTTTACCGATGCCGTTTTCGAATCCACCTCCGCCGTTTGCGTAACAGGTTTAACCACCGTCTCTACAACGGGTTTTAATTTCTGGGGACAACTGGCGCTTTTGTTGCTTATGCAGTTGGGCGCCATTGGCATTATGACTTTTACATCGTCGTTTATGCTTGCCCTGCGTGGTCAATTGCGGTTGCGCGATAGGGTCAAATTTTCGACACTGCAAGAATCTTCCTTCTACGAAGGTTCCCATTTGCTCCAAAACATTCTCAAAATCACCTTTGTTACCGAGTTTATCGGATTCCTTTTATTAACGGCCGGTTTTCTTTACGAAGGATTTTCACCCGGGCAAGCCGCTTGGCACGGTTTGTTTCATGCCGTTTCGGCATTTTGCAACGCCGGATTTTCTACCTTCGATTCCAGTGTAACCGGCTTGAATCCCCTGATAAAATTCACCATTGCCGGATTGATTGTTATGGGTGGTTTGGGTTATTATGTGATTTTCGAATTGATGTTATTTCGCAAGCGCAGGCACCGTTTGAGTTTACATTCTCGTGTTGTTCTTCTCACTACCGCCTGGCTGATAGTGGTTGGCGCATTGTTGCTTTATTTATTCGAAGGCGGGCACTTGGGCATTACCGACAGTATTTTCCAATCGGTAACGGCTCGAACGGCGGGTTTTAATTCGGTGGATATGAATATTTTGCATTATCCGTCTATTTTCCTGCTTATGTTGCTGATGTTTATAGGCGCATCGCCGGGTTCCACGGGTGGCGGTATCAAAACCACCAGCTTTTTTGTGATTGTCTATTCCATCCTGTCGGTGCTCAAAGGCAAAACCGAAGTGGTTTATTCCCGCCGTCGTATCGGATTCCGATTAATCATGAAGTCTTTTGCTACGGCGGTAATTTATTTCGCCGTGATTTTTTCGGGCACCTTATTGCTGCTGCAAGACAATAATATTCCGCTCAAAGACGCTCTTTTCGAGGCCGTGTCGGCCATGGGCACCGTAGGACTTTCCTTGGGTATAACTCCACAATTATCCATTGCCGGCAAATGGGTGCTCATTGCCCTGATGTTTATTGGCCGGGTAGGGCCGGCTTCCTTTGCTATGGCCACTTTGATTCGCCGCAAGGAGCCATCTATCAAATATCCCGAAGGAACATTATTCTAAAAAACCATTGTCTATGCAACGTCATAAATTGGATATCGCTGTCATCGGTTTGGGCACGTTCGGATTCGAACTGGCCGTTCAACTTTCGCGCAATGGCCACAGCGTAATGGCCATCGATTCGGACGAAAAAAAAGTCAATGCCATACAAGACGAAGTCGCCGTGGCTATTACTGCCGACGTAACCGACGAGGATGTTCTGCGCAAAATCGAAATCAACAAATTCGACACCGTGGTTTTGGCCATGAGTAGCAACCTCGAAGCGGTCATTTTGGCCATTGCGTTGATGAAAAAAATGAAAGTACCCTATATTATCGGCAAGGCCAACCGGTTTATTCAACGGGATATTTTCCTTCAAATCGGTGCCGACGACGTGATTATGCCCGAGGTAGCCACCGCCCGCCGCCTGGCCGAGCGTATTTCCTATCCCAACTTGTTGGAAAAATTCGAAATCGACAAGCATCA
The DNA here is from genome assembly GCA_027003085.1 of Flavobacteriales bacterium. Taxonomy (GTDB): domain Bacteria; phylum Bacteroidota; class Bacteroidia; order Flavobacteriales; family Flavobacteriaceae; genus JAADED01. The sequence continues at coordinate 713 of JALWYR010000037.1, read as the reverse complement.
TTATATTGTCGAAGTGCGCGTGCCGGAACGCATGGCCGGAAAAACCTTGCGCGACTTGGACCTGCGCCGCAAGCATAACATCAACGTTTTGATGCTTAAAACCGCCGATGGCATGCAATTGCTGCGCGATGCCGATTATCGCTTTTCGCAGGGCGATATCATCCTGGTGGTGGGCGATGAGGAACAAATCAAAAAGGTTTTTGATTAATTTTTTTGGGCGTGTCCCTCGCGGCCTTTCGGGCGCTCGGGAAACCGACCCTCCACTCCAATGGGAACGCCTCCGGGCTGCGCCCTACCTTCCCATTACCACTCGGTCCGGCACGCATTTTCATTTCATAGACCTTAAAACCACCTCTACACGGAGGCGGATTAGATTATTCATTAACGTATAACCTACGCATTTGCACGTCGCCGGTAATTTTATTTGGATGTATTGATTTTTA
>JALWYR010000037.1:0-260 GCA_027003085.1 Flavobacteriales bacterium | reverse complement strand
GTATTGAATAAAACCCCTAAAAACCCTTAGCTATGAAAAAACACGTTTTTTCGTTATTTATTTTGCTTATGGTGCCTTTTTTGCATGCTTGCAAAAAGGAACAGCCCGAACCTTCTCTTCAAGAGATTCTTACAAAAAATCCATGGCGTTATTATAAGCATGAATTCTATGTTTCGCGAGATCTAATTGAATCCAAGCAACATAACGGCAAATGGATTTTTGTTTCATCCGGCGACTATTTTCTATATGATGATAATGGC
>JALWYR010000036.1 GCA_027003085.1 Flavobacteriales bacterium | reverse complement strand
GGTTTATGGAACCATATGGTGAATCTTACCGATTTGGCCGCCATCCACCCCGGCGACCCTTTATTGAATACCGATATTAAGGATTATCAATTAAGCTATGGCGTGGGATTGCTCTTTTATTCCGACCATTATTACGTCGGTCTGTCTATGCCCAACCTCAATACAACCGCTTTTCATGCCAACTTGCAAAAATGGACCAAAGGCAATGTGATTCACTATTTCTTTACCGGCGGTTATGTATTTGATTTGAACAATAATTTCAAGTTCAAACCCAACTTTATGCTCTACCAAGCATTGGGGGCACCCTTGGCCGTGGATTTGAATGCAAACCTGTTTATGTACGACAAAGTGGAACTGGGTGTTTCCTACCGGTTGAACGATTCGTTCAGCGGGTTGATCAATTTTATGATTACGCCCAATATTCGCGTGGGTTATGCGTATGACCGTACGCTTTCCGATATGAAACTTTTCAGTCCCAATACCCACGAAATATTCCTCAATTTCATTTTGCCGTATAAAAAACGTGCCTTTATGTCTCCTCTTTACTTCTAACCATGAAAATTATAGCACTATGAAAAAAATATACACAGGCATATTCCTCTTCGTCCTGAGCATGAGCTTGGGCCTGGCTCAGGAAAAGAAAAGTGCAACGGTCAAAAAGGCCGATGCCTTTTTTGCACGATTGGAATTCCTCAAAGCTGCCAAGGCCTACGAGTCGGCTTTGGCCAAAGGACAGAATACCGATTATGTTTATCGCAAATTGGGCGATACCTATTACAATCTTTTCGACCCCAAAAAAGCGGTAAAATACTACGAAAAAATTATCGACAAAACCGATGATCCCGAAGTATATTACCGCTATGCACAAATGCTCAAAGCCCTGGGCAAATACCAAGAAAGCGAACCATGGATGAAAAAGTTCGTTTCAATGCGCCCGGCCGACCGTCGCGCTATGGCCTATCGTGCCAATCCGGGTTATTTGGTAAAAATTTTAGACAAAACGCGGAAAAAATTTGTAGTTACCGAAGAGCCCAGTTTAAATACCACCTATGCCGATTACGGAGCTCAGCTTACGGCAACCGATAAGCTTTATTTTATTAGCCATCGGATAAAATCAAAAAAACATAATTGGGACGGACAACCCTTCGGCGATATCTTCGAAGCCGATTACACCGGCGATGTGGCTTCGACCATAGAACAAATACCCGGCGAGGTTAATACCAAATATCACGAAGGACCGTTTAGTTTATCTCCCGACGGAAAAACCATCTATTTTACCCGTAATAATTACGACAAAAAATACGGCTCCGACTCCACCGGTGTTAGCCGGCTTAAAATCTACAAAGCCACCTGGAACGGAAAAAAATGGGTAAACGTAGAAGAACTCCCGTTCAACAGCGATAACTTCGATACCGCTTTTCCGGCCCTTACACCCGACGGAAAACGTATGTATTTCTCCTCCGACCGCCCGGGCACTTTCGGCCTATCCGATATTTGGTATGTGGACATCAATGATGACGGTACCTTTGGCGAGCCACAACATCTTGGCCCCGAAATCAATACCGAAGGCCGTGAAGATTATCCCTTCTTTATCGACAACACGCTCTATTTCTCCTCCGACGGATGGATGGGCCTGGGCGGACGCGATGTGTTTGCCTCCAAATGGGTGGACGGTAAATTCTCCCGCGCCCGTAACCTGGGCGTGCCCGTCAATAGCGGTTACGACGATATCACTTTTTCCTACTATCCCGACCTGAAAAAAGGTTTTGTGGCCAGCAACCGCGATGCTGCGCAATACGGTGACTTCAACATCTACAAAGTACAAGCCGTTAAACCCGTATTCGATGTGCTTATCAGCGTCGTGGTTTTGGACGACAAAACCGGTAAGCCCATCCCTAACGCCGCAGTGGTACTCACCGACAATGCCGGCAACCCCATGGGCACTAAAACCACCAATGCCGACGGCGAAGTGGACTTCCTGATCGACGGCGGTAAAGACGTGATCCTCGAAGCCCGCGCCAACGATTACGAAAACAATAAAGCCACCGTCAAAGGTACCTACGACGAAGGCGTGGACGTGGAAATCCGGCTCAAACCCATCGAAAAAATCATTACGGCCGAACAACTTAACATCCGCCCGATTTATTTCGACTTCGACAAATGGAATATCCGCCGCGACGCCGCCTTCGAACTGGACAACGTGGTGGAAGCCATGAAAAAACATCCCGAACTTAAAATCCATGTGGTTTCCCATACCGACTGCCGCGGCTCGGTGGCTTATAACCAACAATTGTCCGAAAAACGGGCCAAATCCACCGTTCAGTACATCATTTCCAAGGGCATCGATGCATCGCGTCTGACCTGGGAAGGCCGCGGCGAAAC
>JALWYR010000035.1 GCA_027003085.1 Flavobacteriales bacterium | reverse complement strand
GGATATTCAAACGTAGCCCTTGGAACGGGTGCATTGTACAGTAATACAAATCACAGCAATTTGGTAGCCATTGGCGATTCGGCACTGTACAACAACGGATTAAACATAACTTCGAGTTCGATGTCAGTAAAAAATACGGCCGTGGGTTCCAAGGCACTTTATTCCAATGTCAGGGGGCATGATAATACGGCGCTCGGTTGGGAGGCGTTATATGAAAATACCAGTGCCAACTACAATACGGCCAATGGTTCATTGTCTTTATATAATAATACGTATGGCAATAAAAATACGGCAATCGGATATAAATCTTTGTATGCAAACACAACCGGCGGTTATAACACGGCCATAGGAACCGAAGCACTTAGCCGTAATACCACCGCCGGAAGTAATATAGCCATCGGTTATGCAGCCATGACCTACAACACTACGGGGGGAAGCAATGTGGCGATTGGAGCCGTTACGCTAAGGGATAATTATGATGGAGAATACAATACGGCTGTTGGAAACAGCGCTTTTTTAACCGGAAACTACAATAATTCGACAGCATTGGGGCATGGTGCACAACCTAGCGGGCCAAACAAGGTGGCTATCGGAAATACGTCGGTTACTTGGATAGGGGGTCAGGTTACTTGGAGCACCTATTCGGACGAGCGCATCAAAACCGGCATCAAAGACGATGTCAAGGGTTTGGATTTTATCATGAAATTACATCCCGTTACATACTACATCGATAAAGATGTTCAAGATTCATTTGCCGGAGTAAAGGATTCATCCGACTATGCGGAAAAATACGATATTGAACGCATAAAATTTTCCGGTTTTCTGGCACAAGAAGTGGAGCAAGCGGCCACGGATTCCGGATATGAGTTTAGCGGTGTGGATAAACCTTCCGGTAACAGCGGACTCTATTCCCTTTCCTACGCCCAATTTGTTGTGCCCTTGGTCAAAGCCGTACAGGAACAACAGGAAATGATTGAACAACAAAAACAAACCATCGAAAGCTTGCAGCAAAAAATCGAAGAACTGGAAAAACAAAATCAATCGATTATTAATCGGCTAAACGCATTGGAAGGCAGGTAAACTATTTCCAAGCTTGTTGTGCCCGCCGGTTTTATAACTCAAATCCACCGTTTTGGCATATCCGGGTGGTATTGCCTAACTTTGAAGTATGAAACTACGGTGGTTTTGGCTGGGTTTGTTGGGCATGGGGTCGTGCTATGCCCAACAGGCCTACTATGTATCGCCATCGGGCAATGATGCGAACAACGGTTCGGCCGGTTCGCCTTGGCAACACGTGAGCTATGCGCTCCAACACCTGCATTCCGGCGATACACTTGTGCTCATGGACGGGGTTTACAACGAAAAAATACAAATTCCGTTTTCCGGGCTGAGCATCCGCGCCCGAAATCCGCGCGGGGCAGTACTTGACGGCACGGGATTGACCGGCGACGAGGCCATGATACGCATCCAAAACCGGAGCGACATCCATATCCAAGGGGTTGAAATCCGAAACAACGTTATGAACGATGCCGTAGGCATCCTTGTTGCCGGTAGCGGTCAAAATATTACCATCGAAAATTGTTACATCCACGACATTCATTTTTCGGCCGATGCACAGGCGGCCGTTGACGAACAAACCAACGCCCAGGGCATTGTGGTTTACGGCACCGGAACAACGCCCTACGCCGGCATTCGCATCACAGGAAACGAATTGTCCTACTGCCGCTTGGGTTACAGCGAAGGAATCGCCCTGAACGGAAATGTGGAAAATTTTGAAATCAGCGACAATTATGTGCACCATCTGACCAATATCGGCATTGACATCATTGGCGGGGAAGGCACTTGCGGTGTGGACAGTTTGGATGTGGCCCGCAACGGATTGGTCGCCCGCAACCGGGTCGAATATTGCCGGGCCGGTTATGCTTCGTCGGCCGGAATTTATGTGGATGGCGGGCAACATATACGCATATTTTACAACCGCTGTGCACACAACGGCTTCGGCGTGGAAATCGGATGCGAAAATCCGGGACGGGAGGCCCGGAATATTGTGGTTCGGAACAATTTCCTGCTCCTGAACGACGAAGCCGGGTTGGCCTTGGGTGGCTACGATTATCCGGACGGCTCGGGCAAAGTGCGTAATTGCGATGTTTCGAACAACACTTTTTGGTTGAACGACGGCCTGCAAACCGGCACCGGTTCCCTGTTTTTGACCTATGCCGAAGATTGCATAGTGCAAAACAATATTTTTGTTACCGCCGCCGACGATTTACTCTACGCCGAAAACACCCAACCGGGCCTGGTGATGGACTATAACCTTTACTTCGACACCGATGGGGACGATTCCGACAATGGTTTCGATTTCGACGGCACGGCCTACAACGGATTGGCGGATTTCCGTAGCGGAACGGGCTTGGAAATACATGGATTTTACCTGAACCCGCAAATGCAAACCGACACTACCGGCTTGCCACGGCTAACATCGTCATCGCCCTTTAATACCGGTAATCCCGGCTATACGCCCCGGGCCGGTGAAACGGACTATTTCGGTCAGGAGCGTATGGTGGGCGCAGCCGTGGATAACGGAGCGGAGGAATGGCAAAACTTGACGGTGGATAGCACGGGAGCGGACTTCGGGGTTTATCCCAATCCGTTCGACAATATTTTGTTTTTGCCGCCGGGGATGCGGTTTCGTTACCGCCTGATCGATGCTTGCGGGCGTGTGCTTTTGAGGGGAACGGTCAAGGATTTTTTGCGCACCGGCAATTTGGCGCGCGGCGTTTACCGGTTGCAACTTACCCGTTTGCGGGACGGACACACAAAAATAATTCCTTTGATTCGCAGATAGGAACCCGCTTCCTTCAATATTTCCGGTAGAAGAAATAAAAATATCCGTCCGCGGAGACCGCCGCCGAGCGAGGCGGCAGGGCTCCGCGGCGCAAAAGGCGAGCCGCCGTAGGTGGCTCGCCGTCCTGCGAGGGAAAACAAGCGCGGCCATTGGGCCGGGCGTTGGAAGTGCAGGTTTACCGAGCAAGCGAAGAAGACCGGCGGCGCCGGAGCGCAGCGAAGGCGCCAAAGGGCTTCGAAGCCCGCGAAGGGAGACACCACAGGTGGCTCCCGGAGCTGCGGAGCGAAACGCCGCCAGGCGGTTCGCGAAGCCGCGAAACAAGACAAGGCGGGGCACTTGGCGAGGGACCCGGGAAGCCGAAGGCTTGTGGAGCGACCTGACAAAAAACGTCGTTCCGGAATAAACCTTAGTCCCGCGCACCGAAAATTCCGCTTCCGATGCGTATCACATTGGCGCCTTCGGCCAAGGCCAAGTCATAGTCGCCCGTCATGCCCATGGACAGGTAATCGATATCCGGCAGTAGGGCGCCAAGTTCGTCGAACAGCGCTTTGAGCCGGGTAAATTCGTCGCGCACCTGTGCTTTGTCCGGCGTAAGCGAAGCCATGCCCATCAGTCCGCGCAATTGGACGTGCGGAAATTCACCTGCACGGTATTTTTCCAACAAATCACGGTAAGCGGCTTCGCTCAAACCGAATTTGGTTTCCTCGCGGGCTATTTTGATTTGGAACAACACCGGAATAGTGCGTTGATTTTTGGCCGCTTGCCGGTCGATTTCGCGCAGGAGTTTTTCGCGGTCCACGCTGTGGATGAGCCAAACGAACGGAGCGATGTATTTGACCTTGTTGGTTTGCAAATGCCCGATCATATGCCAGCGGATGTCGGACGGCAGCACTTCATGCTTGGCCCGTAGTTCCTGCACTTTGTTTTCGCCGAAATCCCGTTGGCCGCAATCATAGGCCTGCCGGATAAGTGCGGCCGGCTTGGTCTTGGAAACGGCCACCAAAATACCGCCTTCCGGCAATGCTTGGCGGTAGTGTTCCAGTTGCTTGCAAAGGTTTTTCATATCAGAACTCAAAGATAAACAAACCGCTCAACAGTTTGGGTTCGATAAAGGTGCTTTTGGGCGGCAGGGTTTGGCCGGCATCGGCCTTGCGTTTGATGGTGGAAAAAGGCACAGGAGGGAGGAACAAAGCCAATTGGCACTCGCCCGCTTTGAGCCGTTTGGCAATGCAAATGCGGCTGTTTTTGGCCGGACAATAAATCAGGTCGGAAAGGTTGTTTACCGGAATAATTTCCTTGAATATGATGTTATTGACCGTTTCGGGCACGCTCCAACCGCGCTCGAAGTAGCTTTGCGGGATGCGGATACTGTAAAAATCCCGTCCGTGCATCAACACCACTTCGTCTTGTTCGGGTGGGGAGAAATTTTCCATGGATTGCACGGCGAAATGTTTTTCCAGTTTTTTCAAAATAACGGGCAGGGTAGTATCCAGTTGGCGAATACCGCGGTTGTAGCCGTAGATTTTCAATTGATCCCAAGGCAGGAAAAAGGCCATAAAAAAGTTGTAGAACTCCAAGCCCGTATGATAGGGATTTTCGGCCTGCATCCGTTTTTTGAGCCGCGCCGAACTTTCTACGCGATGGTGGCCATCGGCAATATACAGGGCGTCGAAGGATGCAAAGGCCGATTGCACGGCGTGAATTTGTTCGTGCCGGGCCACGGTCCACACTTCGAAAACGGTGCCGTCGGTCATGGAAAATTCGTAAATGGGAATGCCGGTTTGCACCCGGGCAATGATTTCGTCCAGTTCGGACGAAGGTTTGTGGGCCAACAGCACCGGCTCGGCGTTCATTTTTACGTTGTAAAGATAATCGGCAAAAAGTCCGGCCCTTTTGTCCAGCACATCCTCGTGTTTTTTGATCCGGCCTTCCAAATATTCATCGGCCGAAGCCAGTCCCACCAGTCCCGTAAATTGTTCACCTGTTTTGGCGGTGATGCGCATCACGTAGAGCGAAGGAATGTTGTCCTGAACAAAAATGTTGTTGTTCAAGAATTTTTTCACCCGCTTGCGGATGGCTTGGTGCCGTTTGCCGGCAGGCAGATTTTTGATATAGGGTTTGGCAATAATGTTCAAAAACGAATAGGGGTTATTGCGCAAAATCCGGTTGATTTCGGTATGCGAATAGGTTTCCACCGAATAGGAAGGCACCAGGCAGGATTTGTTTTTTACCGGACGGATGGCTTGGAAAGGACGTATTTGACTCATAGGATACCGCGCTTAATGGTATCCTAAATTTAGGATGCAAAAAACATTCGGATAGTGATAATCATCAATTTTGGGCCGATTATTCCAAGAGCCAAACATCATTGGCCGGTATCCAAAATGTATTTCCGTCCACCGTTTGCACCTGCAACCAATCTTTTTCGCGTTTCAAAATACGCACTTTGGCACCTTCGTGTATTTTTCCATCGGTTTCGGCCGCCAAGGACGGTTCCGTATACCGGGCCGTTTCCTCGGGTTGAACGATGCCGTGGGGAATGGCCGCCCTGTGGCGGGCACCATAGTATCCTGCATAGGCCAAGAACCATACCGTTAGCATCAGTAAGGCCAGGGTGAAAAACAAACGCTTGCGTGTGGGCGTTTGCACAAGCAAGTAAGCCACGGCAAAAAAGAAGGCCAGCCAAATAGCCGTCAAACTGATCCAACCCCAAGTGAGTAAATCCAGCATTCCGGTATATCCCTTATAGAGCCGGTGGAAAAAGCCTTCGGGAAGCGGCGTAAAGCGGTCGATTAAATTCCTGCGGGTGAGTGCCAAATTGTTGCGCGCCGCATCCAAGTGCGGGTCCAGTTGCAGGGCTTTTTCGTAGTAGTAAACAGCTTGTCCTTTGCGGCTGGCCCGGTAGGCGGCGTTGCCCATATTCAAGTAGAGTTCGGGCGATTCGTATCCCGATTGCAGGATGCGGTTGTAGGCATCCAAGGCCTCGGCATAGCGGGCTTGGTCGTAGAGCCGGTTGGCCGCACGGAACAAACTGTCGGGCGTTTGGGCGTATAATCCCGCGATGCCTGTCATCCACAGCAGCAAAATATAGGCAAGCGTTTTTTTCATTTTTTCAACTTTTTGTCCAATTGCGTGAGCAGGTCTTTGATTTGGTCCAAATCCGATTGCCGTGCCGCGTCGGAGCCTGGGGCATAACGGGCCATATCGATGCGGTTCCATAAATCTTGCAAACGTTCTATCAGGTCGTTGCCCGGATTTTTTTCGTGCAATTTTTCCAGCACGCTGCGCCTGTTGAGCGCATTGGCCGGCAGGTTAAGCCGGTTTTTGAAGTAAGTCATCAAGGCCTTTTCCAGCAGGCCGTAAAAATGTTCTTTGTCTCCGGTATGTTTTCGTGCATCGGAAAGCAAGCGGCGAATGTAGCGGCTTTCGCGTTCGTTGCGCAGTTTTTCGGGATCGATCCGGCGATTGCGGAGCACGAATACCGTTAGCCATACAAGCGCAAACAACACAAAGGGCGCCCACATCCACCGGCCGAAGGCCGGGCGCAACACAAAAGCCCTGTGGCCCGTTTGCCGCCACCGGCCCTTATGGGCTATGCCGTTAAGCCGGTTGCCCGGTGCGGCAGGCGTCGAAGCCGTAGGGGAAGGGCTTACCGGCGCGCCGCTTACCTTGACAGGCGGGAACGACTTGGTTATCCGTTTGTATTCCTTGGCATACGGATCGAAATAGACGAACGAAACGGGCGGTAGTTTGACGGTGCCCGGTTCTTGCGGAATCACGGTGTAAACATCGCTCACCGTGCCGCGATAGCCCGAAAAGGTGGGTGTGGTTTTGACCCGGTGTTCGGGGTCGTAGGTTTCCCAGGCGGGCGGGAAAACGGGTTTGGGCAAATCGAACATATTCAGGTTGCCTTTGCCCATCACCTTGACCGAAATGTTCAGGTCGCGACCGGTTTGCACTTGTGTGGGCACGGCATCCACCAGAAAATCGAATGTGCCCACGGCACCCGAAAAGTCCACGGGTTTGCCTTTTTCGGGCAAGGGCTTCACGTTCACCACCACCCGGCCGGAGCTCAAATGATACGTTTGCGGCACGTCGTCGTAGTATTGAATCATTCCCCATTCGCGCAATACACGTTTGAGCAAAACCACATCAAACCGCTGCGGCGTGATAACCAATTTACCCTCGTGTTGCGGAATGAGCATCATGCGCCGCAAGGCATAAACACGGTATATTTGGCCGTTGATGGTGTCGCGTCCCAAATCTTCGAACTTGTCGGAAATGGTTTCGGCCCAGAAACCCTTGGGTTCCGATATATTGGGCTGGGCCATATCGGCCACGCGGGTCCCCTTGCGAAAATACATTTTATACACTGCGCCGATGGCTTGTCCCACATAGGGATTGCGGTTGGTGAGTTCCAAACGCAAAAAAACATCTTCGTTTCCGCCGGATGCCACCGCTTGGCGGTTTCCGGGTTTGGTGTTTTGAATGGCGGCATTTCCGGGGCGCGACGATTTGAACACCTGAATGCGGATGGGCTGCGTATGGTATGTTTGTCCGTCCACCACTGCCGTAGCAGGTTCGATTTGTAAGTTTCCCGCACGTTTGGGTGCAAGCACGTAGGAATAGGTGTATTGTTCAGTGCGCGATACGTTTCCGTTTACAATCCTCACCGACGTTCCCGACGATTGCATGGGCCCCATCACCACATAAAAATCATCGAAAGCCGGCGGTTCGAATCGTTCGGGAGCGCGGTTGAGCATAAAATCCACACGCAAGCGCTCGTCTTGCGTGATTTCGCTTCGCGTAGCCGACGCCTTAAACTCCACTTGTGCGTGTAGCCAAAGCGGCAGCCATAGTAGCAAAAATATGCCGAAATGTCTCATTCTTTTGTTTTGCATACCGCTTTTGGGATTAGCAAAAAAAATGCCTGATTGTATAAACTGCCAAAATGTTTCGTAAACACAAACGAAATTTTCGTTTTTGTCGTATAGGGTTTATCATTTTTTTGGGCGCCTCCCGTACATCGCTTGCGCGATGTCGGGACCGGGCTGTCCGCTCAAATGCGGCTTGGGCCGCGGCGGTTTGCTATGGGCCGGCTGCGGTGTCTCCTCAATACTTCGGAGCCTCCTCGCCGGCAGCAAGCCATGCCGCGCCGGCATCGCTTCAAGCATAAAGTATTGGAAAAGTTGCAGTTATTTTTGTCGAGAACAAAGCCGGCAATCCGAAGGCATAGCCGTAGCTATGGCAAGGATTGTCAA
>JALWYR010000034.1 GCA_027003085.1 Flavobacteriales bacterium | reverse complement strand
GAAATTCCACAGGCAACAATTTGTGCAAGCGGTCGAAAAGTTTTTCGAAGCCTTCGATGCAATCCACGTCCACCAGATTTTTATTGATGGCCATATTCAACTGTGCTCGCAGGCGGTTTTGGATAAAAAAATTGACCCACGAGGAATCTTCGGTGTTGATTTGGATGAGCGAACCGATATAATTGTCGTATTCCAGGCCGTAGTGCCGTTGGGTGTGGCGGTGCATTTCGGCCAAGCTTGAACCGAATTTTTCCCAAAAATCGGGAGCCGGTTTTGATTTTTCGATATACTGCAAAATCAGGAATTGTAAGTCGCCCGAACGCCCCGTAGCCACAACTTCGGGAACTTGAACGTTTCCGGTGGCAGCCAAGCGGTTGAGGCCATCGGCTTCCTTTTCGAACATGCCAGGAAAGATTTGGGCGTCGTTGATTTTGACAAAAAAATCGCCGCGGTTGGTTTGGATGCGGAAGCTTTGGTTGATGTCGCCGCCGTAAACCGGAATCAGGCGTTGGATATGCAAATTGCCTCCAACGGCTTCGCGCAGTTTGTCTTCGATGGCGTTTTGCAAGTGGGTTTGAAGGACTTTGTTCATGTGTAGGCTGGTTTTAGGGTATCGAACCGGTAATATTGTTCGTAGGGAATATGTGCAATTTGTTCCAAATGCGCTTGCTCCACAAATGGAAACAAACGGATTTTTTCCAGATGGCGGGCCAGGTATTCCTGCTCGCCTTGTCCGGGTGTGGGCACCAGGACGGCTTTTTTGCGAAGCAAAAACCAATCCATTACCGAAGTATAGCCGCTACGGGAAAGGATTTTACGGGCGCCGCGTATTCTTGCGGCCAGGGCACGGCCGTGAAGCAAGTCGAAAACTTCCCAATGTGCCGGATATTCCAAGCGCGGCATGCGGTCGGTGCCGCGGACCAGGCAAACCCGGCCCCCGAAAAGGTTTTGATGACGAATGAGTAGTTTTTCCAATAGCGTGCGTTGTTTTTCGGGGCCCGAAAGCAGCAGGAGCCAATCCAGCGGAATATCGTCCCCTTTGGAATCAAAACGTGTGAGAGGGCCGATATATTTTACCGCGGGAATATTTTCGCCCGGATGTCCCAAACGGCCCGACAAACCCGGTGGCAAGGCGTAGTCGGGAACAAAAATTTCGTCGAATGCATCCATCCACCGGCGGTGAAGGCGGCTTGCGGTTTTTTGAAAACGACCGGCCGGCACTTGCAATTGATGTGTCATATAGATACTGTGCACTCCGGGATGCCGGAAAAAGGGGCGGTTGTCGGAAAAAATCACTTGGGGCCGGTAGCGTTGTACCAGTTCGCTAACGCGATGACGTTCGGCCGCTATGTTTTTCAAGTTGCGTAAGGCATTTTCCGCTATAAAAACCGGAAACAGGTTCGGATTTTCCGGATACCGGATACGTAAAGAAGGCCATTTTTCGAAAACAGCTTCGGGGAAATGGTTGCGCAAAAAATCCAGTGCCAGCCCATCGGAAACGATAACGGGCTCGAACCCCCGGGCCATAAAATCGCGAATAACGGGAATACTGCGTGCGGCATGCCCCAAGCCCCAATTTAGAATGCCAACCAAAATCCGTGCTTGCATATATCTGCTCCCAAAACCCTTTCAAGGTAGGTTTTTTTGCCGGATTGTGCAATGATTTCTCGGATATTTTTTCGTTGCCATGACGCTTCGAAGCTTGCGGCGGGAGACGCCGCCAGGTGGCTCCCGCAGCTGCCGAGGAAACCGGAGGGTTCCGAGGCCTGCGAAACAAGACAAGCGCCGCCACTTGCAATGCGTGCCGGCTTGTGGAGCGCCCGGAAAATAAAAATATTCAGCATAATTTGAATCATTGAAAAGCTTGTTATATCTTTATGCGGTAAACAAATGACCCATGAAAAAAACCGGTATTATCCTTTTGGTGGTGGCGCTGATTTTGGCCCTGACTAATCCCGACAAAGACGATTTCAAGGATTTTGTAACCCAAAACATTCAAAAAGAGATTGTTAAAAAAGGTAAGAACGATCAGGTAAGTCAAATTTTCAAGCCCTTGGCCGACGGTTTGGCGCAGTTGGGCGGGAGTTTAAGCTCGGCTTTTGCGCATCGCGAAAATTACTACCTTTTTTCTATTTTCACCCTGGGTCCCGAAAATGAACCCGACGCGCCGCGCTATTTGGGTATCGGAACACGATTTTTTCGGTTGAACTAAGTTTTAAACAGCGCTTCCGTAGGAAATGTTACGGAAAATTTGACAAGTATTTACCCGAAAATACCGGGTTTTATTCCCGTTGTCAAAAAGAATTAATTATCTGAAAACTAGCCGTTTAAATATGACGGTTGATATTTTTTTTCGCTATGCCGGTTGTATTTTAGCGGTTGAGAACCAAAAAAACTTAAAGTCATGAACAAGCTGAAAGAAGTTTTGTATAGCAAAATCGAAGCCCACCGTCCGCGTACGCGTCGCCTTGCCAAAGAATACGGCGATGTGGTGGTGGATCAGGTGCATGCCCGTCAAATAGTGGGCGGAATGCGCGGTATCAAATGTTTGATAAGTGATATTTCCTACCTGGATCCTTACGAAGGCATCCGCTATCGCGGTTATACCTTGCCCGAGGTGTTTGAAAAATTGCCCAAGCCCGACGGAGCCGAAATGCCCTACGTGGAAGGCCTGTATTATTTGCTGCTGACCGGTGACATTCCCACACGCGAACAGGTGGAAGATTTGATCATTGACATGAACAACCGCCGGATTATTCCCAAATACGTATGGGACGTTATCGATTCGTTTCCCAGCGAAAGTCATCCCATGGCCATCCTGTCGGCCGCGGTGATGAGTTTGGAACGCGAATCGTTGTTCAACATCAAGTATCGCCAAGGGATGAAAAAAACCGATTATTGGGATCCCACCTATGAAGATGCTACGAATTTGCTAGCCAAAATTCCGCTTATCGGGGCTTATATTTATCGCAAACTTTACCATCCCGAAGGGGCACATCGTTATCCCGACCCTACTTTGGATTTGGGCGCCAATTTTGCCTATATGATGGGTAAAGACAAACCCTATGACGATGTTTCGCGTATGTATTTTATCATCCATGCCGACCACGAAGCCGGTAATGTGAGCGCCCATACGGGGCACTTGATTGCCAGTTCGCTTTCGGATGTGTATTATGCCATTTCGGGCATGATCAACGGTTTGGCAGGCCCGTTGCATGGATTGGCCAACCAGGAAGTGCTACGTTGGTTGCAAGGTTTGATGGAAAAATTCGGCGACAATGTGCCCGGCGAAGAAGAACTGCGGGCCTACGTGTGGGACACGCTCAACAACGGTCAGGTGATTCCCGGTTACGGTCATGCCGTATTGCGACGCACCGATCCACGCTATATGGTGCAACGTGAATTCTGCCTCAAACACTTGCCCGACGATCCCATTTTCAAATACGTGGATGCCCTTTACAAAGTGGTTCCCGACGTGCTCAAAGAACACGGCAAGGCCAAAAATCCTTGGCCCAATGTGGATGCCCAGTCGGGTGTGGTGCAATGGCACTACGGCGTGCGCGAATATGATTTCTATACCGTGCTGTTTGCCATAGGCCGTTCCATCGGTGTGTTGTCCAACATTATTTGGGACCGTGCATTGGGCTATCCCATCGAACGGCCCAAATCCATCACCACCGACATGCTGGAAGAAATGGTGGGTATCAAAAAGTAAATCCTTTTATTGGTTGGTTTATAAAAACCCCGGCGCCTGGCGGGCTTTTCCGGGGTTCCGAAAGAACGGGACGTCTCTTTGCTTATTGCCGGGACGTCCCGGTTCTTTTCGGGCGAGCCGCCGCAAGCAACTACACCCCTCCCCGAGGGAAAACAAGCGCGGCCCGGGCGATGGCCATGGAAGCGCATATCTCCCGAACAGGCGTAGAAGACCGGCGGCGCCGGAGCGCAGCGAAGGCGCCAAAGGGCTTCGTAGCCCGCGGAGCAAGACCAAGGCCGGAGCATGGCGACGGCCTGCCGGCTTGCGGAGTCCGAGGGGAGACAAACGCCGAGCCACAGGCAAGGCGTGCAGGCTCCCCGAGCTGCGCAGCGAGACCGCCAGGGCTCGCGAAGCCGCGGAACAAGACAAGGCGCGGCCTTTGGCGCCGGCCCCGGAAAGCCGCAGGCTTGTGGAGCTGCGGAGCAAGACCCGCAGGGGCTTGCGGAGCCGCGCAGGCAGACCGCAGGGCTGCCGGAGCGCCCGTCAATAAAACGGAATATTGCTTATCTTTGGACTAAAATCATTCAGAAATGACCACACTGCAACCCGGCGACCCCGCACCTGATTTTCAATCGGTTGACCAAGACGGCAAACCCGTTTCGTTGAAAGAATACCGCGGGCGGCGTTTGGTTTTGTATTTCTACCCCAAGGCCCTCACCGCCGGCTGCACCAAGGAAACGGTCAATCTGACCGAAAACTATGAATTGCTCCGGCAAAAAGGTTTTGATGTGCTGGGCGTAAGCCCCGACCCTGTGGAACGTCAAAAAAAATTTCACGAAAAATATCATGTCCCCTTCCGGTTGGTAGCCGATGCCGGCAAAGAAATCGTACGCCTCTATGGCGTTTGGGGCAAGAAAAAAATGTACGGCCGTGAATACGAAGGCGTTCACCGAACCACCTTTATTATCGACCCCGAAGGCCGTATCGAACATATCATCCGCAAGGTCAAAACAGGCGATCATGCCCGGCAAATTCTCGACCTTTACGAAAAACAGAACCTATGAGCACGCCGCACTGGAAAAGCGTTTGGGAATGCGAAAGTCGCTCCGAAGCCGAAGTTCTGAAAACCTATTTGGAAAGCCACGGCATACGCGTGTTTTTGCAAGGCGGAGAAAGTAATTACTTGTATCCGGTTTTACGCATTCGCGTATTGGTGCCCGAAGAAGATCTGGAAAAAGCCCGGGAATTGACCGAATTGTTTTTTAAATCCGGCGATTGATGTTGGTCAGTGTGGAACATATCGGCAAGTCCTTCGGCCGGCAAAAGGTTTTGGACGATGTTTCGTTCACTGTGGAGCGCGGCCAAGTGGTAGGACTGCTGGGCCCCAACGGTTCCGGAAAGACTACGTTGATGCGCATCCTTACCGGTTATTTGCGTACCGACGAAGGCCAAGCCCGGATCGACGGATTTCCGGTAGCGGAACAAACGCTCGAAGTGCGCCGGCGCATCGGCTACCTGCCCGAACATAATCCGCTTTATCCCGATATGTTTGTGCGCGAATATTTAGACTTTGTCCGCGGATTTTATGCCGGCATTCCCCGTAGCCGCATCGACGAAGTGATCGAATTGACAGGGCTAACCCCCGAAGCACGCAAAAAAATCGGCCAACTATCCAAAGGATACCGCCAACGGGTGGGGCTGGCGGCCGCCATGATTCATAAACCTTCGTTGCTTATTTTGGACGAGCCCACCACCGGCCTGGATCCCAACCAATTGGTGGACATTCGCCGGCTCATTAAGCAACTGGGCAGGGATACGGGCATTATTCTCTCCACGCATATTATGCAGGAAGTGGAACAAATGGCCGGACGTGTCCTGGTGCTCTACCAAGGAAAAATTCGTTTGGACAGCCCCATCAAAGACCTGGAAACCGGCCGGCAGGTGATCCGCGTGGAATTGGACACCGAAATCGAACCCCAATGGTGGAAACGCTTACCCGGGCTGGCGTCCTGGGATAGTTTGGCCCCGCAAGTGTGGGAACTGCATTTCGACACCCGCGACGATATGCGCGGCCCTTTGTTTGACTTTGCCGTGCAAACGGGCTTTAAAATCCTGTCGGTCGAAGTGCAACATACCGACCTGGAACAACTTTTCCTCCGCCTGACCGGCGGGCAAACGGAAAATTAGTTTGCCGCAGCGGTTTTCTTTTCGCTTCGTGCCCAATAATACAAGCCGGCTGCCGTGAGAAAAAACAGTACAAATCCGGCAAGGAACAAGGTTTTGGAATCATTCCTGAAATCCGGAAAAAGGAAAATAAAATATCCGATAAGCCATTGATAGAGCGATAGCAAGCTTACCCAAAGCGCCAAGTGCTTGGGCGGCGCTTGACGTATCACCACGGACCACACCGGAGCCATAAAAATGCTTGAAAACATCAGTAAAAAGTAACTGATTTCCTTGAAAATTTTTTGGTGCCCCGCGGAAGTAGCAGGAAACATTCCGTATAAACCCAAAGCCATTGCTCCAAGCACAAACGCCCATACGACCCGTTCGAACGATGATTTTTTTGAACGCGACCAACGGTAAAACAAATAAAACGATATAACAATCCAACCCGAAAATTCTATGGCTTTCACCATAAATTCGTCAAACATTGTTTCATGGTTTATGTGCAAGTCTAATTTTATATCGAGCATTCTCATTCCGTAATAGGCAAAAACATCGAAAATCAACACCAAAACCGCTACGAGTATCAGTTTTTCCCAGCGGCGGCTTGTTTTATCCGGGATAGCATTCGTTATGGCTATATTCTTCAATTCATACACCGGAACGGCCGCCAAAAGCATCAGGAAACCCAATAAGCTAAAAATGTAAGGCCAAGCTACTTCAATCCGATATAATTTACCTACCATGGGCCCGAAAAAACCCCCGAGGTCAATGGTCAAAAACCACAAAACCACAGCGGCATCCAAAAGCCGTGGGTGTGCTAAATAGTGTTTGGCGTATTGCGCCAAAAGGTTGGGCCTGTAAAAACCCGCACCCAATGCTATGATTGCCAAACCCGCAAACAAAAATTCTGGCCGCGGCACCGCCATCAAAAACAAACCGGCGGCTTGCAACAACAACCCGGCCAAGGATGCCCGCCGGTGCCCTGCAAACCGGTCGCCCACATAGCCGCCCAGCACACCGGCAAGGACGATACCGCCGGAAAGCCAAGCAATTTTCCCCATTATTATTTCACGATAGTTGTTGGCAAACAAATCAATGACATAAAGAAACAATATGGACCGGAAGCCGTAATAGGCCATTACTTGCAAAAACAAAGAAACCAAAAGCTGAAAAGCAGATAGCGGATGTTTGCGCGACATAAGAAAGATTTTCCTTAACAAGGTTAAGCATTTTTCCTTGTTTTACCAAAGGTTCGGACAGCGTTTTCGACCGCTCCGAAGCCCTACGGGTTTTTTCACCGATACCGTATGCCGTCAGGGTGCCGGAGGTATGGGGGAATGCGTGCGGTCTTAATCGTCCCCGTCGAAAAATTGAAACCGTGTATATACAAAACACCGGCCTGAGGCGGCCGGTGTTTGATATAGGTTGATTTTTTACGAATAATTTATCCTGCGGCATAAATAATCATATCGATCAGTTTGGATGCGTAGCCGTATTCGTTGTCGTACCAGGAAATGATTTTGAAAAAGGTATCATTGAGTGCAATACCCGCTTTCACATCCACGCTCGACGTGTGTGTTTCGCTTACAAAGTCTTGGGAAACAACTTCGTCGTCCACCACTTGCAGCACGCCTTTCATCTCACCGGCGGCATATTGGCGGAAAGCTTCGATGATTTCGTCGTAGGTGGTGGGTGTGTTCAATTTTACGGTCAAATCCACCACCGAAACATCGGCTGTGGGCACACGAAACGACATGCCTGTCAGTTTGCCGTTTAGATCGGGAATAACCTTTCCTACGGCTTTGGCAGCACCGGTGGTTGTGGGAATAATATTCAGGAGCGACGAACGTCCGCGCCGCCGCTTTCCGGCCGGTGCGTCGATGGGTTTTTGGGTGGAAGTGGCCGCATGAATGGTGGTCATCAGCCCTTCGGCAATGCCGAAACGGTCGTGCAATACTTTGGCAATGGGTGCCAGGCAGTTAGTGGTACAGGAAGCGTTGGAAAACACCTTGATATTTTCTTTCAACTCATGATGATTAACGCCATACACAAACATGGGCGCATCTTTGGACGGTGCCGAAATAATTACGCGTTTGGCACCGGCTTTCAGGTGTTTGGCGGCTTTGTCTTTGTCGGTAAAAAAGCCGGTGGATTCAATCACAAAATCCACATCCAAAGCGCCCCAATCGATGTTTTCGGGATCGCGCTCGGCGGTAATGCGGATGGGATTTCCGTTGACAATCAGCGTATTTCCTTTCACCTCCACGCTGCCTTGGAATTTACCGTGCACCGAATCATATTTGAGCAGGTAGGCCAAATAGTCGGCGTCCAACAGGTCGTTGATGGCCACCACTTGCACTTCGGGACGTGTTTGGGCATAACGGAATGCCAAACGTCCGATGCGTCCGAATCCGTTGATACCGATTTTAATAGGTTTCATAGTCAAAAAAGTTTTTTCTCAGGTTGTTAATATGGGAATAATTCTAATCAGTTCTTTGCTTACGCCTTTTTGTTCGGTAATGGCCTCTTCGAGCGGATACACGATAACATTATTGTTACGGAATCCGGTTACCACATTTCTTTGACCGTCGAGTAAGGCTTCCACGGCGGCAACGCCAAGGCGGCTTCCCAGTACGCGGTCGAAAACCGAAGGGCATCCGCCCCGTTGAATATGGCCTATGATAACCACACGGGCTTCGTAGTCGTGCAGGTTTTGTTCCACATAACGGGCCAGTTCAAAAACGTTTTTACCGGATTTTTCGCCTTCGGCCACCACCACAATACTACTGGTTTTTCCGCTGCGTTTGCTTCGTTTGAGCGCTTGCAGCAAGGAGTCCACACCCCGGTCTTTTTCGGGAATCAAGATGTCCTCGGCACCGCCGGCAATACCGCTATATGCGGCCAAAAAACCGGCATCGCGCCCCATAACTTCGATAAAAAACAAACGGTTATGCGAACTGGCCGTATCACGGATTTTGTCGATGGCTTCCATGGCCGTATTGGCCGCCGTATCGAAGCCAATGGTGTAGTCCGTTCCGCTGATATCGTTGTCGATGGTGGCGGGAATGCCCACCACCGGAAAGTCGAATTCCTCGGCAAAAATTTTCATGCCCCGAAACGAACCGTCACCTCCTATAACCACCAGGGCATCGATATTGTTTTTAATCAAATTTTCATAAGCCTTTTTACGCCCTTCCACGGAACGGAATTCCTCCGACCGGGCGGTTTTCAGTATGGTTCCGCCGCGGTTGATAATATTACTCACTTTTCGGGCCGTAAAACGTTCGATGTCGCCTTCGATAAGACCTTCATAGCCACGATAAATGCCAAAAATTTCTTTGTTGTAGTAAACACTGGCACGCACCACTGCACGGATGGCCGGATTCATGCCCGGTGCATCACCTCCCGAGGTCATTACGGCAATGTTTTGTATTCCTTTACTCATAAAAATATTTTGTCGTTACCGGATTGTAAAGTTACTAAAAATCATAACGTTTAAAGGCCTCCATGGCTTCGTATTCGGCCAAGCCCAATTTGTTGTATTGGGCCGCCAATTCCTTATTGCGCTGTTCGGCGCGCATCCAAAATTCACGTACATCATCGCCACGGTACATTACCAAATCCTTTTGCGATTGATGGTAGAAAATAGCATGCCGTTTTTTGAGCACTTGGTCGGGACTCATGGGCACGGCCATATCGATTTCATGCACTTCGAATTCATCCCAGGCGCCGCGGTAAAGCCACACACGCAGGTCTTTGGCATAATCACGCTCCTTAATGTTTTCAAGGGCGCGCATCAAGGTTTCGTAGGACAATTGATGTGTGCCGTGCGGGTCGGCCAGATCGCCGGCGGCAAAAATTTGATGCGGTTTGACCAGGTCGATGATGTTTTCCATAATGCGGATATCGGCTTCGCCGATATGACGTTTATGTACTTCCGGTGCATCGTAAAATGGCAAATCCAAAAAATGAATATTTTCGATTTTAACACCTAAAAAGCGCAAGGCGGCAATGGCTTCGGCCCTGCGAATGCTGGCTTTGAGTTTTTTTAGTAAATCACTGTCCGAAACCCGGTTTTCCTGGTGCAGTTCGGCTAATAGGTGATTGATTTCATTATTACTAAAACCCATAAAATTATTGACTTCCAAATATTTCAGGGCTTCTTCGTCGGAAACCGCACTGTAACCGGCTACTTGATAGGCCACATGCACTTCGTGTCCCTGTTCCACTAACCTATCCAAAGTACCGCCCATGGAAATTACATCATCGTCGGGATGCGGACTGAATACCAAAACCCGCTTGGGAAAAGGCCGGGCCCGTTCGGGGCGGTTGGTGTCGTCGGCATTGGGTTTTCCGCCGGGCCAACCGGTAATGGTGTGCTGCACCAAGTTAAAAACATCGATGTTCAAATCGTAGGCCGAGCCGTAGTGGGCAATTAATCCCGAAAGCGAATGTTGGTTGTATTCGTTATCGGTAAGTTTCAGGATAGGTAAATCCGTTTTTTCGCTGAGCCAAATGACGGCCTTTTTGGTCATTTTGGGTGTCCAATCCACTTCTTTCACCAACCAAGGCGTGTCAATACGTGTCAGTTTGGATGCCGCTTCGGTGTCCAACACAAAGGTGGTTTGCGGATGTTTTTGTAAGTAAGTGGCGGGGATATCGGCCGTTATGTCGCCTTCGACGGTTTTTTTGATAATGTCGGCCTTTTTCTTGGACCAGGCCAAAAGCACAATGCGCTTGGCTTCCATAATGGTGGCAACACCCATGGTGATGGCTTTGCGCGGCACATTGTTGAGCCCGTGAAAGGCCGGGGCGGCATCCACACGGGTGATATGGGACAGGGTAATCAAACGTGTGCGCGAATTGATGTTGGATCCGGGTTCGTTAAAACCGATATGCCCCGAACGGCCGATGCCCAGCAACTGGAAATCCAAGCCGCCGAACTCCTTGATTTTTTCTTCATACCAACGGCAATATTCATCCAATTTGTCCAAAGGAACCGTTCCGTCGGGTATAAAAACGTGTTCGGGCGGAATATCCACATGTTTGAACAAATATTGATGCATATAATAGTGGTAGGAATTCACGTTTTCGGGTTGCATGGGATAATATTCGTCCAGGTTAAAGGTAACCACGTTTTTGAAACTCAATCCTTCTTCCCGGTGCATACGCACCAATTCGTCATACACCTTGATGGGTGATGCTCCCGTGGCCAATCCCAATACGGCATATTCGTTTTTTTCGGCCTTACGACGAATCAAGTCGGCAATTTCACTGGCCACGGCCAATGAACCTTCTTTGTCGTTGTCGAAAACCACGTTGTGGATACGTTCATAACGGGTTTCTTCCACTTGACCGGGCTGTTGATAGGCAATACTTTTCATGATTTTCATATATTTTGACAAATATAAAAACTTGGGTTTCCCAAACAAATGACTTAGTCATTTTCTAAAAAAAAGCCCCGGCACAATACCGGAGCGCTTGCGAGCCACCCACGGGACTCGAACCCGCGGCCTGCTCATTACGAGTGAGCTGCTCTACCAACTGAGCTAAGGTGGCGTTATAATTGATTGATTTTTTCCTGGAATTCGTTGAGCTTGGCGCGTATTTCGGCATTCAATTGTTTGAAGTAGACTTTTTTGTCTTCCGACTTCCGGTGAGCATTCACCTTGGCCAAAAATTCTTCGTAAACATCCAGAATTTCGTTAATCAATGCGCTGGTTGATTTATCCTCCTTGTCCGATGCCAATTGAATGAGCAACACTTGGTCGATTAAACTTCCGAAGGCGTATTTGAGTTCTTTTTTAAGGTCGCGAATACTTGTAGCCATCATGCCGTGCTTTTGTTGGCGCAAATATAGGAATTTTTGGAATTGGATACTTTCATTCGATTTTTTATATTCAGGGCGCCCCGCCGCTCGCGTTCACGCATACCGAAGGACGAGTCGAAGGCGAAAGCCGACGGCTTCAATACACTGCGGACCGGCGCAATATTCTGTCGCTTGCATAAAAAATCGCTGTACTAGGTAGTTATATTAACTCTGAGTTCTCCGGGGTTTACTTCTTTATTTAACCACAGAGTTTCACAGAGTCCGGCACAACCTCGAACGGAGTTTTTTAAATAATTTTGATGTGCTACTGTGATCATTGAAGGACATTATTTCTTGAAAACCGTGCGTAACCTTCCAAGAAATTTATCCTCGGTGCTACGCTGTGAAATAAACTCCGTGTCCTCTGTGGTTAAAAAAAACAGGTGTCGAAACGAAAGCACCGGAATCTGTATTGCTTTATTATCCGGAGGACCCGATATTCATTTAGCAGTGGTTACAGTACGCAGTTGTCTTACGACCTGAAAATGATGTAAAAATGTTTACCGCAGTGAACAAATAAGATGGAAATATGTTTATCAGAGTAAACAAATGATCAAGAAATTGCGTAACGTTGATTCCTTGGGGCCGGCCGGTGGCAACAAAAATCCGCACCCGGAAGGATGCGGATTAGTCGGCTTAAACAGTTTGAAACAACGTTTTAAATTTCGATTTTACCGCCCATTAAATTTCGATTTTACCGCCCAGCAGCCGGATAAATTCCCGGATAAAGGCCGGATGGGCGGGCCAGGCGGGGGCGGTTACCAGATTGCCGTCCACCAGGGCTTGGTCCACGGGAATTTCGGTGTAGTCGGCGCCACCGGCGGCCAGTTCGGGGCCCACGGCGGGGTAGGCGGTCATTTTGCGGCCTTTGATCACACCGGCGGCATTGAGGATTTGCGGGCCGTGGCAAATGGCGGCCACGGGCTTGCCGGCGTCGAAGAAATGACGGGTAATTTCCAGTACCCGTGGATTGAGTCGCAGGTATTCGGGTGCGCGGCCGCCGGCAATGACCAAACCGGCGTAATCGGCCGGATTTACCTTGTCGAAATCGTAGTTGAGCGTAAAGTAATGACCCACTTTTTCGCTGTATGTTTGGTCGCCTTCGAAATCGTGGATGGCGGTTTTGACGCGTTCGCCGGCTTTTTTGTCGGGGCAAACGGCATGCACCCGGTAACCGGCCATTTGGAGCATTTGGAACGGAACCATGGTTTCGTAGTCTTCGGCGAAGTCGCCGGTGAAAAGCAATATTTTTTTCATGATGTCAGATTTTTGGGGGTTAGTGCTATCAAATTTACAAAAAAACAGGCAAAGTTTCAAGTTATTTACATTGGCAATCCGCTTCAATGTTTATTGTAGAAAGATGATTTTTGGTTCCGGGGCAAATAAAACGCGTGCCGGACCGGGTGGTAATGGGGGGCCTCTCGAAGTATTTAGGATTTTTTTATTATATTAGGCATATTGCAAAAAACAAAAAATATCCAATGAACAGAAGCATTATTATGTTTTTTATCCTCATTTCATTCCACGTATCCGGTCAGGAGCGTACGTTTGAAGTAATAGACAGTCAAACATCCAGGCCAATTGCCGGGGCGGAAGTACGTAAAGGAGCGGAAGAGTTTATTACCGGTCAAAACGGCAAATTATTACTGAACGATATTACACCGGGAACCAAAATTATTATTAACGCAAACGGTTATCAAAAACAACAGGTAATAGTTGATACGTCTAGACTTCTTCGAATTTACTTACATCCGTTGGAAGTCAATGTTTTGGATACGGTTGTTGTGGACGGACGGAAAAAGGAACATACAAAACTTTTAAGGTGGAAGGGTAATTTCGGGCCACTTTTTATATTTCCAAATAAACATGTTGTTCAAAGGTTTTTGATTCCCGATAAATTGACTGACAAACAGATGCTTTCTCTGGAATTTGTAATCATACCTTTTTCAATGAATGAAAATAATTGGAACAATAAAAGAAATAACTTTGTTTTTACCGAAAATAATACTTTCCAAGTTCTTATTTTCCAAGATACCATTTCAAAGGATAATTTACTATTTCAAAGCAAAACATTTTCGGTCCGGTCGTCCAAACGAAGAAAAATTAAACTGGATTTGGAAGAAGAAAATATCTATTTACCCAAGGGGGAATTGATTATTGTCATACGGCATTTGGGTTGCAAACCGGAAGATATAAATGGTAAACCTACCCGTTGTTTTGTATTTTTCCGATCCGGAAAAAAACGTTCCGTTCCCATGCCTACAAAAACCTATTTCGTCAGAGATTTGTTTGTAAAAAGTAATAATAGAGTGCCGGATAATACAAATGAAATAACCGCTGTAATCACCGATAAATATGTTTATATGAAGTTGAAATTGCATTAGGATTTACAGGTAATTCCAAAAGGAATTGCTACGGCATCTTTGATTGAAGCATGTACCTAAAATAGATAAAAATGAAAAAATTTGCGTATTTCATGTTGTTTATTTATGTCCTGTTGGAAATCGGAGCAATTATATTATTTGTGAACGGGCAATTAAAACCGACGGCTTTTTTCTTGCTGGTGATGGCAATGTCTATGGGAATGGGAACGACCATTCTCCAAATCAAAAAAATGAACAAGAAAAATTTGTGAATTGTCCATAATTGAATAAAACCACACCCGGTAAACCGCCCGCAGGGCGGTTTTTTTAATTGTTTACAATGGCTATCCGCTTCAATGTTTATTGTAGTAAGATGATTTTGGTTCCGGGTAGTAAAAAAATCCGCGTGCCGGACCGAGCGGTAATGGGGCGAAGGGTGCGACGCCTTTTTGTGCCGGCAACGGAGGCTTCGCCGCTCCGACAAGAAGACTCCGGTGCCGGCTTTACAAAAACCGGAGCGCCCGAGCCACATTGAAGCGGAGGGCCGGTTTCCCGAGCGCCCGCAGGGGCGCGAGGGACACGCCCAAAAACAAAAAAAATAAAGCAATACACTTGGATTTGCCCGCAAAAGAATCAAAAAAACAGCTGCAAACGATGCGGGCTAAACGAAATTTTTACTAAATTGAGCCGAATTTTATTTTTGGAAACCTATGGGCAGGAAATTGGCCGTTCTATTGCTTTTGGTTACATCCTGGGTGCTCAACGCCCAAAAAATTACGCTGGAAGATATTTGGACCAAACCTTTGCCTTGGAAGTATTTTCAGGGTGTGGAAATGTTGCCGGGACACCGGGCCGTCAGGGGTGAATTCCAACACGGAAGCTACCGCATCAATGTGTATGACGTGAGCACTTGGAAGGTGGAAAAGACCTTGTTCGATAGCCGGAATTTCGATGATATCCGCTATGTTTACGATTTTACATTAAGCCCCGATGAACAAAAAATGTTGCTTTCGGCCGAACGGCATCCCATTTACCGCCATTCCACGGCCGATAAATACTACGTGTATGACGTGAGCAGTAAAAAGACCTTTTTGCTCGACCGGAGTTTTGTGCAAATTCCCGGCTTTTCGCCCGATGGCCAACGTGTGGTGTATGTGAAGGATAACAATTTGTATGGCTTGGATTTGAATGATTTTTCGGTGGCTCAAATCACGTCGGACGGAGAAAAAAACCGGATTATCAATGGAAAAACCGATTGGGTTTACGAAGAAGAGTTCGGCTTTGTGCGGGCCTATGCTTTTAGCAAGAGCGGCCGTTATTTGGCCTATTTGAAATTCGACGAAAGCCGGGTGCCGGAATTTACCATGATGGAATACGACGATGCGCTTTATCCCAAGCCCGTGCGTTTCAAATATCCCAAGGCGGGTGAGCCCAACTCCAAAGTAAGTTTGCACATCTATGATTTTGCTACGCAAAAAACGCGGGACATCGACCTGGGCGACTACGAATACATCCCGCGGCTCAAACAGGGTTTTGGCGACGATGAATTTGTGGCCATGACCTTCAACCGCCTGCAAAACGATTTGAAGGTTTACCGGGTGGATGCAGGCACATGGAATGCCGGTTTGTTAATCCGCCGCACCGATAAGCGCTACATCGACCTGGAAGCCACGGATAATTTTACCTATATGTCCGACGGAAAAATCTTGTGGTCGTCGGAAAAAGACGGATATAACCATGTTTACCTTTATGACAACGACGGGCAAAACGAACGGCAAATCACCCGCGGAAAGTGGGAAGTAACGCATTTTTACGGCTACAATCCCAAAACCCGGGAGATTTATTTCCAATCCACCATTCCGGGAAGCATTCACCGTGCCGTTTACAAACAAAAAATCAAGGGCGGGAAGCCGGTGTTGCTTTCGCCCGGTAAGGGGACTTCGTCGGCCGATTTTACCCGGGATTTTCAATATTTTATCCTGACCTATACCAATGTTGAAACACCGCCGCAAGTGAGCGTAATACGCACGGCCGACAAACAAAAAACAGCCGTTATTTCCGACAACAAACCCATGCGCGAATGGTTGAAATCGCACGGCTTTGTGGCCAAAAGTTTTACCCGGTTTCCTTCGGCCGACCCTTCGGTGGAGCTCAACGGTTGGATGATGTTGCCGCCGGAGTTCGACAAATCCAAAAAATACCCGGTGCTGATTTACGGCTACAACGGGCCCGGGGTGCAAACGGTGCGTGATGCCTTTGGCTGGCACAACGATTTGTATCACGCCATGCTGGCCCAAAACGGCTATATCGTAGTGTCGGTGGATACGCGCGGCACGGGCGGCCGCGGAGCGGAGTTCAAGAAAGCTACCTACAAGCGCTTGGGGCGCTTGGAAACGGACGACCTGCGGGCCGTGGGTGAATATTTGGCCTCCTTGCCCTATGTGGACAAGCAGCGAATAGGCGTGTGGGGATGGAGTTTCGGCGGATTTATGGCGGCCAATGCCATACTGCAAAACGGCGATATTTTCCGGGCGGCCATAGCCGTGGCGCCGGTAACCGATTGGCGTTTTTACGACACGGTTTACACCGAGCGTTACCTGCAAACCCCGCAGGAAAATCCCGACGGCTATGACCTTAACTCGCCCTTGACCTATGCGGATCATTTGCGTGGAAAATTCCTGCTGGTTCACGGCACGGCCGACGACAATGTGCATGTGCAAAACAGTTTCCGCTTGGCCCGCAAACTCCAAGAAGCCGGCAAGCCGTTCCAAATGATGATTTATCCCGACAAAAATCACGGAATATACGGCGGTAAAACCCGCTACCAACTCTACCGGATTATGTTTGACTTTTTGGAAAATAATTTGAAAAAATAAATATCATGAGCAAAATCAAGCAACAACATCCCAAGGCACTTTATACATTGTTTACGACCGAGATGTGGGAACGGTTTTCCTACTACGGCATGCGCGCACTGTTGGTGCTTTACCTTTCGGCCGAATTGGTCAGAGGGGGCTTTGGACTTGAACGTAAAGACGCCTTGGCCATTTATGCCATTTTTACCGGATTGGTTTATTTGACGCCTATTTTGGGCGGTTGGGTGGCCGACAAGTTTTTGGGCAAACGCAAGACCGTTTACATCGGCGGATTGGTGATGGCCATGGGCCAGTTTATGTTGGCCCTGAGTGCTTTCGGACATAAATTCGGCTGGGATGAGCATTTACGGTATACGATATTTAATTTGGGATTGGGTATTTTGATTATCGGTAACGGATTTTTCAAGCCCAATATTTCCACTATTGTAGGAGATTTCTACGACGACAACGATCCGCGCAAGGATTCGGCTTTCAACATTTTTTATATGGGAATCAACCTTGGGGCGATTCTCGGGCCCTTTATTGCCGGCTATTTGGGCGAAAAAGTTTTTTGGGGCTGGGGTTATTTTTCGGCCGGTGTGGGTATGATTTTGGGCGTGTTGTGGTTGTATTTTCATGAAAATACGCTCGAAGACAAAGGTCTTCCGCCCGGCGTTACGGGCGCTAAGCGCTTGGACGGACGCGATTGGATGCAAATATTTGTTTACGCCTTGGCCTTGGCCGGAGGCACCATTTTGTTGATTTTCGGTTGGAACATACTGCCGGAATTGGCCACACAATGGATTATGCGTATCGGATTTTTGGCTTTGGCTTTGGGGTTGGGATTTGTTATTATCAAAGGCATTGACGGAGATGATTGGACCAAAAAATTCATTCCCTATGGGGTGGTAGTTCTACTATTTTTTATTGCTTCGTGGTATTTGCCCGAAAAATATTTATTGCCTTTTATGGCTTTTGTGGCCCTGTTGGTTCTGGTTACCTTGGTATTGTTACTGCTTTCACCCAAGGCGGATTGGAGCCGTATGGGTGTGATCATCACTTTGGCCATTTTCAATATTACGTTCTGGGCCGGGTTTGAACAAGCCGGTGGAACGATGAACCTTTTTGCCAAGAATAAAACCGACCGGCATTTAGATCCCATTTGGGCGCCCGGATTTATCAAAAATGTGGAGACCAAATGGTGGGGCATTCTTGCGGGTATTTTTCTTTTGCTTTGGTTGATAAAAACTTATGTGAGCATATATTCCGACAGCGAGGACGCCAAGCAGCGTGTGCGACCCTTGGGTAAGTTGGGGTTGGCCGGTGTTTTGCTGTTCGGTATTTTTGCCCTGTGGTCGGCCTTGGCACCGGGAATGGAGATTCCGGCTTCGTGGTTCCAAAATATTAACCCGTTTGCTATTTTGATATTTGCACCGATTTATTCGGTAATGTGGCTCAAATTGGATGCCATGAAATTGAATCCGCGAACCACTATCAAATTCGTGCTGGGATTATTGCTCGGCGCTTTGGCGTTCTACATCATGAGCATGGCTGCAAACAGGGCCGATAAAGTGGGAGTGGTTTCGCCGCTTTGGCTTGTTATGGTTTATTTGATTTTGACCTTGGGCGAGCTTATGCTTTCGCCCATTGGCCTGTCGATGATTACCAAATTGGCCAATCCCAAAATGGTGTCGGTGGTGATGGGCCTGTGGATGGCCAGTTTTGCCGCCGGAAACTATGTGGCCGGCATGCTGGAATCTTTTATGGAGTTTGTACATAAAAGCGGTTGGGATATCGGTTTGTACCCATTTATTATGGTAATGATGCTGGTTACGGCAGGCTTGCTTTTGGTGCTTTCGCCGCTACTGAACCGTGCGATGAAGGGGATTCATTAATAATAAATTTAAATTTGAGAAATTATGGAAACGGAGAATAAAAAAATGAGCTTGGTGGAATTGTTCAAATCGTTCCCCAAGCCCTATTGGTTTGCCAGTATTTTCGAGCTTTTGGAACGTTATGCTTGGTACGGATTGTTTGCCGTGCTGGGGTTGTATTTGACCAATCAATTGGGCTTTTCGTCGGTGCAGCGTAGTAGAATAATGACTATCGTTACAGCTATTTTGTATTTCCTGCCCATTTTTACCGGAGCCATTGCCGACAAAATCGGCTATAAGGCCACTTTGGCTATTGCTTTCGGTATTCTGGCATCGGGTTATTTTATGATGGGGGAGGTAACAAGTTATGCGGCCGTGTTTGCCATGTTCCTTTATGTGGCTTTGGGTGCCGCGATGTTTAAGCCCGTGGCATCGGCCATTGTAACCAAAACAACCGATGAGCGGAATTCGTCCTTCGGGTTCGGGTTGTTCTATATGATGGTGAACATCGGCGGATTTTTCGGGCCGCTGTTGGTGGGATTGCTCCGTAATAATTTCGGGTGGGATATTGTTTTCATATCATCGTCCGTGGCCATTTTGGTTAATTTGTTGGTATTGATGTTTTTCAAAGAACCCGGTCGCGAAAAAATCGAAGAATCGGCCGTGGAAACCATCAAGCGGTCGGTAAACAATATATTGGAAGCCCTGTCGGATATGCGGCTGACGATTTTGCTGGCTATTATGGTGGGCTTTTGGGTGATGTTCAATCAATTGTTTTATACCTTGCCCAACTTTATCGACGATTGGGTACGAACGCAGGATTTCTACCAATGGTTACACGGTATATGGCCTGCTTTTGCCAATATTTTTAAGAACAAACACGGTGGTATCAATCCCGAACAAATCGTTAATTTGGATGCCTTCTTTATTGTGGTATTTCAAATTGCCGTTTCGTATTTGATACTAAAATGGAAGCCCATCAATGCCATGATGACCGGTATTTTTATTACCATCATCGGTATCGGACTTTCGTTTTACTCCGACAATCCGTTCTACACGGTGCTGGGTATTCTTATTTTCGCTTTGGGAGAGATGACATCGAACCCGAAATTTTCGGATTATATCGCCCAAATTTCGCCCAAAGGAAAGGAAGCGTTGTATATGGGAACCTATTTCCTTCCTATTGCCTTTGCCAACTATCTGACGGATTTTATTTCGGGCAACCTTTACCAGAACAAAGCCGATAAATTGACGCTTTTGTTCCGCTATATCAAAGACAAAGGCATTCAAATCCTGGACACGGGATCCGATGCCAAGGCCAAATACACCGAAAAATTGGTAACCTATACCCATGAAGGTATCCAATTGATGGATAAAAACGGTGTTATAATCAAGAACTTGAAAGCCGGAATAAAACGTGAGGAAGTTTTTGCCCAGGCGGCCGAAAAATTAAACATGGCGCCTTCGCACTTGCAAGAAATTCTTTGGAATACCTATCATCCCAATCAAATTTGGTGGGTAATGGCCGGAGTGGGTGCGGCAACCTTTATCGGGTTATTCATCTATAATAAAACTATCGGTAAAACGGCAAAAGAACGTGTTAGGTAGGCGAAATATTTTTGGGATCCTATTACTGGCTTTCCTTGGCGCTTGCTCCAAAGAGCCACCAAGGGAGGCCTATTTTGGCGGTATGATCAAAAACCCTGTGGATCAATATGTTCTATTGTATCGAAACTACATACCTGCCGGACATATCGATACGTTCCGCTTGGATGAATATGGTCGTTTCGGCCATAAGATAAAGATAGATTCGGCCGATATGTATTTTTTTCACCATGGCGATCAAATCAATATGTGTTATCTCCGGCCGGGTGATAGCTTACTGGTTTATACCAACATGATGTCCTTTGACCACTCTATGCAGTTTTCAGGGAAAGGAGCCGGCTTTAATAACCTGCTGCTCAACCTATCTCTCATCAGTGCCAACGAAATAGGTATGCTTACCAATCTGGTGTACCGCACCGATAAAGAGATGCTTTTAAGTTATATCAATCAATATGATCTGAGTAAACAAAATGAAATACAGAAATACTTGGCCAAGCTTCCCGACGACTATGCGTTTACACCCAAAGAGGAAAAAGTACTGAATTATTCGATATATTTTCCCGATTTTTTCTTGCTTGAAGGCTACAATACCGTTCATCCCGAAGATACCATTGTATATAGATTTCCATTTGAATTTTCACTGGATGAAACCTACCATCCCATCCAGTATTTTCTTTCGTCATATTTATACAAGTATATGTATCGCCATCTGCATTTAAGGGATTCACTAACACCCGAAGATTGCATATCGATAGCCCGGAAGGTGGATGCAATAATCAAAGATACGGTGAACGCCGAATTTGTTAAATTCCAATTGATAATGAATCAATTAAGCACCCAGGAACCTCCCCCGTCCCTTAAACAAACACGAGATATATTAGCAGTATTCCCCCGAATATTCCATTTTTCGCAAGACTATTCCCGTGAATTTGTAAACTTATACAAGCTTTATCCGCATGTCCTCCGATTTGTACCGGACTCGGTTCATTAATACCTCATTTTTCGGTTATTTGCTTATTTTCAAATCGGAAAATATTAAAATTTATTTTTAAAATCCGGTTAAACATCTATTAATTGTGATTTTTTTAAAAAAACGGATAATATATTTGTGCCTAAAATTATTCTGAAATGGGAACACAACGAAAAATTTGGCTCTTGATACTATTGCTTATTCCGCAAATTTTTCTTGCCCAAAATAATAGAGTGGTTCACCCGAAAACGATAAAATATCCCTTGGGCTTCCAAGAGATATCTTCGTTACGCGACAGGCCTGTGGTTACCGATTTCTCTTTCCAGAACGAAGAGTTTTATTTAAACAGTCATAAGGAACGGGAAATTAGGAATGATTTACCGCTACCTGATTTTAGCCGGATATACGGTAACCAAGCACATCGCCCGACCCGTAACCTGGCAACCGTTCAACCTACGATTTTGCAAAATTTTGAGGGCCAAAACACGGGAGCCTTTCCGCCCGATGCCAATGGTTCGGTCAATGACAATTATTATTTTCAAACGGTAAATGTGACCTATGCCATTTATGATAAAAACGGAAATATTTTGGCAGGCCCTTCGGATTTGAATACCATTTTCGACAGTAGCTTGCCCGGTGCGGGCTACAATGACGGAGATCCGATTGTGCTGTGGGACGAACAGGCCCAAAAATGGTTTTATGCCGAATTTTCGGTAAACGGAAGCAATGATTACATGCTTATCGCCGTTTCGCAAACCGCCGATCCTACGGGCGCATGGTGGTCGTGGAGCTATGATGTGGACGATATGCCCGACTACATGAAATTCGGCATTTGGCAAGACGGCTATTATATGGCCACCAATACATCGAGCGGGAACGATGTGTATGTGTTCGAACGCAGCAAAATGATTCAAGGAGACCCCAATC
This sequence comes from Flavobacteriales bacterium, assembly GCA_027003085.1. Taxonomy (GTDB): domain Bacteria; phylum Bacteroidota; class Bacteroidia; order Flavobacteriales; family Flavobacteriaceae; genus JAADED01. The sequence goes on along the minus strand of JALWYR010000034.1, from coordinate 4,218 downwards.
CCGCCATGATTGGTTTTGATAATCCCAACCGTCCTTCCACCTTCGACGGATTCCACGCTATTATGCCATTGGATAACGACGGAGCTTGGGCTCCGGCAGGAACTCCGGGCCAATTTATCACCGTGGTGGACGACGACCAAAGCAATCCCGCCGACCAACTTTGGATCTATGAATTGGACGTGGATTGGCAAACACCGGCCAATTCTACGTTTCAACGAACACAAACCATAAATATCCCTTCATTTACCGGAAATTTTTCCAATGACTGGCAAAATATTCCCCAGCCCGGCACAACCCAAAAACTGGATGCCGTTTCCACCGTGTTGATGTACCGGGCCAACTACCGTAACTTCAACGGCGACCAACGCCTGGTGGTGGCCCACACCATTGCCCAGTCTGCCACCGAAGGTGCTATACGTTGGTATGAATTGCAAAATAATGGCTCGGGGTGGAGCATCCGCCAACAAGGCGAAGTGGATTTGAACGGAACCTCGGCTTGGTTGCCGTCCATTGCCATCAATGCGCGTAAAGAAATCGCTATCGGCTATTCGGTTTCGGATGGCAACAGTACTTATCCGTCCATTTACATCACCGGTCAAACCCAAGACGAAAATGCCAATGCTTCGGGCGTCTTGAATGTACAACCTACGTTGGTGCAAAACGGCCAATATGCCCAAACCCAGTACGAGCGTTGGGGCGATTATGCCAATATGTCGGTGGATCCCAACGGAACAACCTTTTGGTTTACTACCGAATATGTTAAGCAAAATACGCATGGAACGCGCATCGTTGCCTTTGAATTTCCGGTAAGTTGTACGCCTCCTGCTACGCAAGCATCGCAGTTTGCCGTTACGGGACAAACCGGAAACAGCTTGACAATCTCGTGGAGTAGGGGAGATGGTGATGCCGTGCTGGTGGTGGCCCGCGAAGGAAGTGCCGTCAATGCCGACCCGCAAAGCGGAACATCCTACACGGCCAATGCCACTTTCGGGTCGGGTAGCGAAATAGGACCGGGGAATTATGTGGTCTATGACGGCACGGGAACATCCGTAACCGTAACGGGATTGAACGCCGGAACCACCTACTATTTCGCCCTCTACGAATACAACAACACCGATGTTTGCTATCTCACGCCTGCGCTCACCGGAAACGGAACCACCAACGGCCCGCCCACGGTCGTTACCAATAATATGCAAAGCATCGGCAGTACTTCGGCGGTAGCGAGTGGAGAAGTGGTTTCCGAAAACGGATCCACCGTTACCGAACGTGGTTTTTGTTGGAGCACTTCGCCCAATCCCGACCTGAGCGGAAATCATATTACTTCCGGTAGCGGAACGGGAAGTTTTACGGGCACCTTAACCGGATTGACACCCAGCACAACCTATTATGTACGCGCCTATGCCACCAATACCGACGGAACTTCCTATGGCGACAATGTGAGTTTCCGAACCGCTTGTTCGGTGGTTTCCGGTTTCCCATATTTGGAAACCTTCAACACTTGGGCCGAAAGCAATCCCGGAACCTCATGCACGGCCGACGGCAGCGTAGCCCTGTCGGACTGTTGGGAAAACCAAAGCGGCGATGATGCCGATTGGGATGTGCTGAGCGGCGGAACCCCTTCGTCGGGAACAGGGCCCTTTTATGATGCCAATGATTGGGACGGACGCTATATTTATCTTGAAGCATCGGGCTGTGATAATAAGACCGCATCGGTGGTAACGCCATTGTTTGATTTTTCCGGACTCCAATCGCCCGAACTGCGTTTTTGGACCCACATGCGCGGAGCGGATATGGGCACATTGACTGTTCAAATCTCCACTGACGGCGGAGCCACATGGTCATCGGATATTTTCAGTGTTTCCGGCGACCATGGCGAGAGTTGGGACGAACATATTGTGGATTTGAGTGCCTATGCCGGCCAAAGCAGTGTGCAAATCCGATTTACCGGACAAACAGGTTCTAGCTACCTTTCCGACATGGCCTTGGACAATGTGCTTGTGCAGGAAGCAACGGGCATTACATCGGTTACAAGTTATTGTTCCGCAGCGGGAAACATGAGCTTTGCAACGGCTATTACCGCCGTTCAATTTGGTAATATAAATGTTGCTTCCGGTAAATATGAACCTTATAATAACTATGCACAAATCCGTACAGCGGTCAAGCTTGCACAAACATACCCGCTCACAGTACGTGTTAATACCGACGGCGATTATACGGTTTATGCCAAATGCTGGATAGATTGGAATGCCGACGGCGACTTTGACGATGCCGGCGAAGAATACGATTTGGGTTCCGCTTCCAATGTTTCCGACGGAGCCACATCCGCTTCACCTTTGGACATAACGGTTCCGGCTAATGCCGTATTGGGTAAAACGCGTATGCGTATTTCGGCCAAATATAATTCAGCTCCCTCAGCTTGTGAAACAGGATTCGACGGCGAAACCGAAGACTACGAGCTGGTGGTCTACGATATTTGCCAGGGTGTGGCGCAATGGAATGGTAACCTTTGGAAAACATTTGCCGGCGACACGCTCGCCCTTGCCGATTTGCAAAACAAGTTTTTGTACGCCGATAATATGCTTCACCTCAAAACCGAAGATCTGGATGCTTGCTCGGCGGCCAACCGCAAGGGAAACACCTTGATTGTGGATGAGAACCGGTATTTGCGCCTAAATTATGATTTGACCAACCGCGGTTATTTGGAAGTACGTAACAACGGCGCTTTGGTACAAACCGACGATGCCGGAATCATCGAAGGAGGGGGTATTTATGTGCTTAATCGTACCTCCGACACTTTGGAACATTACTACGATTATGTTTACTGGTCGTCGCCGATCAATTCCACAACGTTTACCCTGGGCGATGTGGTGCCCAACGCTTGGCGTTACTATGCTTTTGATGCCACCGTCCAAAATCCCAACGTAACGCCCAACAGCGGCTGGATTCAAAAGCAAGCCACAGATGCTTTTGTAACCGGGCAGGGTTTTGCCGTTTCGGCCCAAAGCGGACAAACGCCCGGAGTTGTCCGTGCCCGTTTCAGTAAAGATTTCGACCCGTTCAACAATGGCACTATTCAAGTCCCGATTTATATCAACGGAACCGGTGCTGCCGATGGTGATGACTGGAACCTTTTGGGCAATCCCTATCCCTCGGCCCTGGATTTCGACCTGTTTGTTCAGGCCAATGCCAACATTCAGGGCGGGCTTTATCTGTGGACCAACTGTGCCGGATTGAACGCCCAGGGCCAACATCAGGAAAGCGGATACACCGTTTACACCCTTGCCGGTGCCACGGCGGCCTGTTCGGGCACCGGTCCGGTAGCCGGACAATATGTGGCGGCGGGGCAAGGTTTTATGGTCGAAGCCAATACGGCGGGAAATGTTACTTTTTCCAATGCCTTTCGTAGCACGCAGAACGACCATTTTGTCAACCGCCTGGTCAACGACCGGGCTTGGTTTGATTTTGTCAAAGACGACGGTTCGCATTTCGGACAAATTCTCATCGGATTCCATGCCGCCGCCACCGATGATACTGACCGCTTGTTCGATGCCCATGCCATCAGCGACCGGTGGTTCGGTTTTTGGAATGGCCAAAAATTCGCTATCAACACCTTGGCCGCCTGGGACGGAAACACGCGCATTGTTCCGGTGGGTTATAAGGCCTCCGATGCGGGAACATTCAGCATTTCTTTGCATGCACGTGAAGGGGCTTTGCAAAATCTGCACATCTATTTGCGCGACTACACGGCCGACCGCTTGCACGATTTAACCACCGGAGCCTATACTTTTAGCTCTGCGGCCGGCACTTTTACGGGGCGTTTCGAAATTATCTTTTCGCCCGTGATGTTGAAAGCGGAATCGTTTGAAGACAACGCCCAATTACGTTTGCTTTCCGATGGCAGGGGGCATTTTAAAATTCGCGGAGAAAACATTAGCGGAGTCCGGGTTTATGACCTCAACGGCCGTTTGATTCGACACATCCAAACCGAATCCGCTTCGGTTGTTTCCGTGGACTTGACCGGTATTGCCCGTCAGCCTTTGATTTTCAAGGTTTCTACAACCCAAGGTGGAATCAAGATTTTGAAGGGCATACGTTAAGTTTTTTGAGGATAGTTTTTTCGAATCACCAAACAATTGGTTTTTTGAAAAAATGCTAACATCCGCTCCGGCTTAAATCAAATTGCAAAGCGATGGTGATTAATACCGGTTGCGATGGCAT
>JALWYR010000033.1 GCA_027003085.1 Flavobacteriales bacterium | reverse complement strand
AACAATTTGGGCTTGTCCTGAATGTCGGTCAGCCGGATAATGTTGATTATGCCACGGCCTTCGTCGTCCACGCGCATCAGGTCGTCGATGTCCAGGGAAGGTTCGCCGAAAAACACATCGGCACCTTGTTGTTCCAGTTCCACGATTTTGCGTAAAATCGAACCCATCGAAGCGGTGGACAGCCGCCCGTAGGTTTCCCGGAATTCATTGCGGCCTTCGCCCATTACCCAGCGCATCAACTCCTTCAAGTCTTTCAAATCCACCAAAGGCAAATGTTTGTCATCGGCATATTTGAACAGCACCGCCATAATGCCGCTTTGGGTTTCGTTCAAATCCAGGATGCGCGACATCAGGATGGGTCCGAATTCGGTTACCGTAGCCCGGAGCGGGATACCTTCTTTGCCCGTGAGCGAAAAAAATTCCACCGGATAGCCCTTGGGCGTAAACGGCAGCCCTATTTTTTGCATCCGTTCGTCGATTTTCGGGTGTCCCGGACTGGGCTTGGCCAGCCCCGACAGGTCGCCTTTAATGTCCATCAGCACCACCGGAACGCCTTGGTCCGACAGTTGTTCGGCCAGCACTTGCAACGATTTGGTTTTCCCTGTTCCCGTGGCGCCGGCAATCAATCCGTGGCGGTTCATGGTTTCGAGCGGCACGCGCACAAACAATCCGGGAATGGTGTCTCCATTCAGCATGGCGCCGCCCACAATGATGGACTCACCCTCGAAAGTATAGCCTTCTTTGATAACATCTTCGAAATGTTGCCGTAAGTTTTTGTCTTCCATTATTTTTTAAATATTTACAGCAATAAATGCAAGGATAATAAAAAATATTGAAAATTTAGATGACTTTTTTTGCAAAGTTCCATTTATGAAATCTTCGTTGGACGTTTTGACAATGCTTGTGCACAGCGATTATTCAAATCCGCTCGTCCGGCGTTCGAAGAGCAAAACGCGAAGCAAAACGTGCCGACACCCAGGCCAATAAAGCCACCGTGCCCAAAACAATCAAGATATTGGTCAAGCGGATTTCCACCGGGTATACCAAGTGAGTTCCGGGCACCATTACCCAACCGAATTGTTTTTGCAATCCCACCAACAGCAATCCCAGAACCAAACCGGTCAGTCCGCTCAGCATCACCAGGCGGAAGCCGTAGCGGAAAAATACGTTACGAATTTGAGCGGGCGTCATGCCCAGGGCCGAAAGGATAAAACGGTCGCGTTTTTTGTAGAGAATCAAAATGATAATGGCACCCGTTACGTTGAACACGGCAATGAGCATAATAAAAGCACCCACAAGGTAGGTAATCAGGTTTTCGGAGTTGAGCATCTTGAAAAGGCTGCGGTTCATCCGGTATTTGTCGGTGAGTCTTAGCTCGCCGGGCAAAAGTTTTTGCAGTTGTTGGCGGGCGGTTTCCAAATCCACGCCCGGGGCCAATTCCAAATCCACATACGAAACCCGATTGTTTTCCAGGGCCAATAAATCGCGCGCCATGGTTATGGGAACAAAAATATAGCGGTTTTCGAAATCCAGTGTGTTTTGGTAAATACCCGACACCAGCAGCGAACGCTGCCGGAAGGCGCCGTTCAGGGGTGACGAGCCCGGCGCAGGCACCATCAGGATGATGGGAAATTTGTAGTCGTTCAGCCGCACCGACAATTTGTTGGCCAAAGCATTGCCCATCGCCACGGCAGCCCAATCGTCGCGGGGCCAATCGCCGTCTACCAAGATGCTGTCGGCCCGGATGACTGACTTGTAGGTGCTGTCCATGCCGCGCATAACGGCCACGGTTTGTTTGTTGCCGTAGCGCAGGTAAACCTTTTCTTCAATAACAGGGGCAATTGTGGAAAACAAACCCGGGCGGGCGATGCTGTCGGCCAAGGCGGGCGACCAAACAAAGGTTTTTCCTTTGCCGGGCAAAATGCGCAAGTCGGGGCCGGTGCTGTCCATCAAATCGATATTAAAACGTCGCAGGCCCGAAAAACCCGATAGCACCACAATAAGGGCCATGGCCGTAATTACAATGCCCAGCGAAGCGATGCGCGAAATAATGTGGATAAGCGCATGTGAGCGTTCGCGCGGGCCGTGCAAGTATTTGCGGGCTATGTATCCGCCGGGGTTCAATGCTCAGGATTTGCCGGATGATTCGCCGGAATGGCCGCCGGGGTTTTTGAGCGCATCATCGATGCGGTCGATATAGTCCAGCGTGTCGTCGCGATAAAATTCCAAATCGGGCATTTTGCGCAGTTGATGACGCACGCGTTGGGCCACAGCATGCTTGATCAGCTTGGCATTGGCGCGAAGGGCATCCACCGAGGCATCGGCTTTGTCCGAAGGAAAAACGCTCACATAAACGCGGGCCAGGCTCAAATCGGGCGTTACATAGGTTTTGGTTACGCTGATAAGAAAATTACGAATGCCGGCCCGGC
>JALWYR010000032.1 GCA_027003085.1 Flavobacteriales bacterium | reverse complement strand
CCGGAGGGAGACAAGGCGCAGGTTTGGCACCGGCCGTTTGGTAGCCGAAGGCTTCCGGAGGGCGAAACAAGACAAGGGGCGCCGGCCCCGCGCCTCCGGCGCGGGGCCGGCGGCGCAAAATCAAGGGCGGAATTTTCATGTGGCGGTTTGAAATCCTGTTATCGGACATCAAAATTTTGCGCCGCCGGCAGCGGAATGTTCATTCCGCCGCCGGCGCCCCGACGGCTTGTGAAGCATACTCAACAAAAATTATTGCTTATATCCGAACCGCCGCAACCAACTCTCGTCCTTGCGCCAGTCCTTGCGCACTTTGACAAAAAGTTCCAAAAAAACCTTTTTGCCGAACAACTTTTCCAGGTCTTCGCGGGCGGCCCGGCCTACACGTTTGAGCGCCTGTCCGCCACGGCCAATCAGAATGCCCTTTTGCGAGTCGCGTTCCACATAAATGACCGCCCGGATTCGGATCAGGTTTTCACTCTCCTTGAATTCTTCCACCTCCACTTGTACGGCATAGGGAATTTCCTGCTTGTAGAATTGCAGGATTTTTTCGCGAATTTTTTCGCCGACCAGGAAACGTTCGCTGCGGTCGGTGATTTGGTCGGTATCAAAGTAGGGTGGGGCTTCGGGCAGCAGGTCGATAATGCGGTTTTTTACTTGGTCGAGCCCGAAACCGTGCAAGGCCGAGACGGGATAAATTTCGGCACCGGGGAGCAGTTCCTTCCACCGGTCGATCAGTTTTTCTACTGTTTCCTGGTTAGCCAGGTCGATTTTGTTGATAAGGACGAGTAGGGGTTTATCGGTTTTACGCAGTGTTTCCAGGAAATTTTCGTCGCGCAATCCGGGCTCATCCGGTTCGGTCATCAGGAGCAACACGTCGGCATCGTCGAGGGCTTCGCGCACCTTGTCCATCATCAGTTCCTGCATTTTGTAGGCCGGCCGGATGATGCCGGGCGTGTCGGAAAACACGATTTGATAATCCGGTCCGTTCACAATGCCCAAAATGCGGTGGCGGGTGGTTTGGGCCTTGGGTGTGGTGATGGCCAAATCATAGTCGAGCATACGGTTCAGGAAGGTGGATTTACCTGTGTTGGGATTCCCGATGATATTGACAAATCCCGATTTGAATTTTGCGGTAGGGTTGTTCATAAAATTTATCCGATTTGTTTACGTCGTAATTCGAAGTTGCGACCTAGATACACCTTGCGCACCAATTCGTCGGCGGCCAGGGCTTCGGGTGTGCCGTGTTGGAGGATGCGGCCTTCATACATCAGGTAGGTGCGGTCGGTAATGGCCAGGGTTTCCTGCACATTGTGGTCGGTAATCAGAATACCGATGTTTTTGTCCTTCAAATGGGCCACAATGCGTTGGATGTCTTCCACGGCAATGGGATCCACACCGGCAAAGGGTTCGTCCAGAAGGATAAATTTGGGATTGGAAGCCAAAGCCCGGGCAATTTCGGTTCGCCGTCGTTCGCCGCCCGAAAGCAATTTGCCGAGCCGTTTTCGTTTTTCGGCCAGGCCGAACTCCACCAGCAGTTCTTCGAGCCGTTGTTTACGCTTTTGTTTGTCGGGTTCGGTAATTTCCAGGATGGCCAAGATGTTGTCTTCCACGCTCAGGTTGCGGAAAACGGAGTTTTCTTGTGCCAGATAGCCGATGCCCATTTGGGCCCGTTTGTGCATGGGCAGGTTGGTAATGTCGGTATCGTCCAGATAGATATGGCCTTTGGTGGGCTTGATAAGTCCCACAATCATGTAAAAGGTGGTGGTTTTACCGGCGCCGTTGGGGCCCAGCAGCCCTACAATTTCGCCTTGCTCCACTTGTAGGCTGACGCCGGCCACCACTTCCTTGTTGCCGTATTTTTTATGTAAATCTTCTGCACGTAGTATCATGAGTCGGTTTTTTGAAGGGCTTGCGATCCGGATTTCCCGCGTTCGAGCCAACGTGCTACAAAAATACTTACTTCATAGAGTACAACAAGCGGAATAGCCACCACCACCTGACTGAAAATGTCGGGCGGGGTGATAATGGCGGCCAAAATGAGGATGAGCACGTAAGCGTATTTGCGGCTTTGTTTGAGAAAACCGCTGTCCACCAAGCCCAGTTTGACGAAAAAGTAGATGATTACCGGCAGTTCGAACACCAATCCGTTGGCCAAAATGGTGGTGCGCACCGAGGAAATGTAGGAGGTGATGTCCACCATATTTTCCACGCGGTCGCTAATGGTGTAATTTCCAAGGAAATTGATCACCAAGGGCGTAATGATGTAGTAACCGAAAAGGATGCCGATAAAGAACAGGATGGACGTAACAAAAACAAAACGTTTACCATAGCGTTGTTCGGAAGGATAAAGCCCGGGCGCTACGAATTTCCACAATTCATATAATATGTAAGGAAAAGCCAGAATGATACCCGCATAGACCGACGTCCAGATATGCACGCTGAATTGCCCTTGCAGTTTGCGCGCAATGAGCGTAATGGGAATTTTCTGAACACACAAGGCATCCGAAATCCGGCAAAACATACGGTAGGTAACAAAATCCAGGTGTAAGGGCGCAAACAGGATTTTGTCAAAAATGATGCTTTTGGCCAAAAAAGCTGCTGCTGCGGCAATAAAAACCGCCACCAACGAATGAACAATCATTTTGCGCAAATCGCGTAAATGATCTATCAGGCTCATATCCCTGAATGGAGTTTCGCCGCTCATAGAATACCTTCTTTAAGGATGTCGTGCAAGTGAACAATACCCAGGTATTTTCCGGTTTCGGAATCGAGCACAATCAATTGGTTGATATTGTGTTGTTTCATTTTTTTGAGTGCATCGGCTGCCAAGGTGCCGGATGTGGTGGTTTTGGGGTTGGCCGACATAATGTCGCGGGCGCGAATGCGTGAAATATCAGTATGTTTTTGGAGCATGCGGCGCACATCGCCGTCGGTAATGATACCGGTAACTTGTCCGTTATCCAGCACGGCGGTTCCGCCTACGCGTTTGGCGGTAATTTCCACAATCACGTCGCGCAGGGGTGTGCCGGGTGTCACACTTGGCGCATCGCGGTCGTCGAGTAGCTGTCCCACTTGCAAAAGCAGTTGTTTGCCCAAACTCCCGCCCGGGTGGAACCGGGCAAAATCGTCGCGTGTAAAACCACGTTGTTCCAATACGGCTATGGCCAGGGCATCGCCCAAGGCCATTTGAAGGGTAGAACTGGTGGTGGGCGCCAAATTCAAAGGGTCGGCTTCGCGGTCCACGGGGGTAAGCAACACAATGTCGGCCGCACGCGCCAAGTGGGATTCGGGGTCGGCCGTCATGGCCATAAGCCGGAACCCGGCATTTTTGACCAAGGAAGCCAAGAGTTTGATTTCGGGCGTATTACCGCTTTTGGAGAGGATAAGCACCAAATCGTTTTCCTGAATAATGCCCATATCGCCGTGGGTGGCATCGGCAGCGTGCAAAAAAACGGCCGGCGTACCAGTGGAATTAAAGGTGGCCACCATTTTTCGGGCCACCAAGGCGCTTTTTCCGATGCCGCTTACCACAAGACGTCCGCCGGTTTGCATAATGGCATCCACCGCGCGAGCAAAAGATTCATCCAAAATGCCGGCCAAATGCAACAGGGCATTGGCTTCGGCGCGCAAGGTTTGGCGCCCGCTTTCAACGGTTTTCTCGGGGTTGGTCATATTGAAATGCTTAGCACAAAGGTAAACAAAAGCGCCGAAATCAGTTGTCGAATTCCTTGCGAAGAAAGTAACCCAAAAGCGCACGGGAAACGGGAACAATAAAAATAAACATGGCAGAGAGGGTGCCATAAAGGATATAATCGTACGTATCTCCCGTTTCTATCAAATTTTCTTTTTTGTAGAAATAAAAAAGCAATGAAAAAAGTGCATCAAACATCACAAAAGTTGTCAAGGCAATGATAAAATTCTCCTTGACCAGGTAACATTTATTTTTGTTTTTACGTTTATTCACGAGTATTACTTAGGTGTCAAATAGTTGCCCAAATATACTATTTTTTTTCAAACAAAAAAAGAAACATTTCATTTTTTGATGATTTTTATTTATTTTGCTGGTATAATTTTATGTGTTTCAAAATATTAGCATGATTAACAAAAAGCTAAATATTAATTATTACATAATAAAAATCTCTCTTCACATTCACAATCTTTTTTTAAAGTAAACTTGCGCGAATATCTTTTGTATCCATCATGTTTCATAATTTGGTAGCCGGTTATTTTTTAAATTGCAACAAAATGTAGAAACTATGAAATACTTGCAAATGATTTTTGTCAGTTTTATTATGCTTACTAGCTGTAATACCGAAAAAAATTCCGGTAACGATGCCGACAAAAAAATGCCCGATGACAAAAAATATATGATGAACGATAGTATTATACGTCAAAAAATCGCGCAATATGCGCCCTTTAAACTGACCACGGATTTGGCCAAATTGTCGGACAACGAAAAAAAGGTCATTCCTTTGCTCATCGAAGCGGCCAAAATCAACGATGAGGTTTTTTGGATGCAATCTTTTGGCGATAAATCGGAACTGAAAAACAAGGTAAAATCGCCCGTGATTTGGGAATATGTGGAACTCAACTACGGCCCGTGGGATCGCCTTGACGGCGACAAGCCCTTTGTGCCCGGAATTGGTCCCAAGCCCAAAGGTGCCAATTTTTATCCGCACGATATGACCAAGGTGGAATTCGAAAAGGCCGAACTGCCGGGCAAAGACGGCTTATATACCATGATTCGGCGTGACGCGCAAGGTAAATTGACGGCCATTCCCTATCATATTTTCTTTAAAAAACAACACGAAAAAATGGCCGCGCTCTTGCGCAAGGCCGCCGGTTTGACCGACGACAAGGAATTTGCCGCCTACCTGCGTGCCCGTGCCGATGCCCTGCTCACCGACGATTACCGGCCCAGCGATATGCTGTGGATGGACATGAAAAACAACCATTTGGATTTGGTCATCGGGCCTATCGAGACTTACGAAGACCAACTTTTCGGCTACAAAGCCGCGCACGAGGCCTATGTGTTGGTCAAGGATATGGCCTGGTCGGAACGATTGAAAAAATACATTGCCCTTTTGCCCGAATTACAAAAGGGATTGCCCGTTCCCGAAAAATATAAGCAGGAAAAACCCGGCACCCGTTCCGACCTGAACGCCTACGATGCCATTTACTACGCCGGCGAAGCCAACACCGGCGGCAAAACCATTGCCATCAATTTGCCCAACGACGAAGAGGTACAACTGAAAAAAGGATCGCGCCGGCTGCAATTGAAAAACGTGATGCGGGCCAAATTCGACAAAATCCTTGTGCCCATTGCCCGCGTGCTCATCAGTCCCGACCAACGGAAATTCGTGGATTTCGATGCCTTTTTTGCCAATACCATGTTCCACGAAGTGGCCCACGGATTGGGTATCAAAAATACCATTACGGGTAAGGGACCGGTGCGCACGGCCTTGAAGGAAACCTATTCGGCCATCGAAGAAGGCAAGGCGGATATTTTGGGGCTTTATATGGTGAGCCAGTTGCATGCCAAAGGCCTTGTGGATGGCGATATGCGGCAATATATGACCACCTTTACGGCCAGTATTTTCCGTAGTATCCGCTTTGGTGCCCATGAGGCCCACGGTATGGCCAATTTGATTCGGTTTAACTTTTTCCGCGAAAAAGGCGCCATTGTCCGCAATGCCGACGGAACCTATTCGGTGGATTACGAAAAATTTCCGCAAGCCATGACCGAGCTTTCGCGCAAAATCCTGATGCTCCAAGGCGACGGTAATTATGATGCCGTAGTGGCTTTTGTCAAAAAATACGGTGTTGTAGGCCCACAACTCCAAGCCGACTTGGAGCGAGTGGGCAAGGCGGGCATTCCCGTGGACATTCGTTTCGAACAAGGGGTGGAGGTGCTTGGTTTGAAATGAGGTATGCATTCGTTTCGTATCTTTGAAACGAAATGAAAACCAAGCCATTGTCAGTGGAGCGGACTTTTGCCGTTGTTACTGGTGCCGCCAACGGATTGGGCAGGATATATGCCCGTGAATTGGCAAGGCGTGGTTATGGCATCATTGCCATTGACAAATCGGCCGACGGATTGACCGAACTAAGAAAACAATTGGATGCTGACATTCCGTTTCATTTTATCGAAGCCGATTTGACGGATGAAGACGAAATTGACCGGATTTCGCAACAAATCAACGAAGGTTTTCCCGTGGAAGTGCTCATCAACAATGTGGGCACCGGCGGCACCCGCAGGTTTGAACAGGCCACACCGGAATATATTGCCAACATTATCCGGTTGAATGTTTTGCCGGTGAGTTTGCTCACCCGCGCATTGCTTCCCAATTTGATGCAGCGTCCGCAGGCCTATGTGCTCAATGTGGGCAGTTTGTCGGCCTTTACGCCCAACGGTTACAAAACGGTTTATCCGGCATCGAAAAGTTTTGTGCATTTCTTTTCGCGCGGGCTTTATTTCGAACTCCGGCACACGCCGGTGCACGTGGCGGTGGTGCATCCCGGCCCAATGCCCACCAATCCCGAAATACGTAGCCGCATAGCCAAGCAGGGCCGTTTGGCCCGTTGGGCCCTGTCGGATCCCGAAAAAACGGTGCGGGTTTCGTTGGACAAAATGTTTCGCCGTAAGTCCTTGATTTTTATTGATTGGCCTAACCGGATCAATTGGCTGCTGACGCGCTTGGCGCCCGAAAGTGTTTTGGCCCGCTTTATGACCCGGGTAGTGGGCAGGGAATTGGAAAAGGATTAACAAAAAAGCCGATGAAAAAAATTTTTGTTACCGGCGCAAACGGCTTGTTGGGCACCAATTTGGTGTTGCAACTTTTGGAACAGGGTTACGAAGTAAAAGCATTGGTGCGGCGCAAGGAAAATTTTGTTTATCCGCAATTGGACGGTGTGGAACTGGTGGAAGGGGATTTGTCCGACGTCCACCGGCTGAAAACGCAAATGAAGCATTGCGACGTGGCGGTGCATATTGCCGCTTTGGCACGCCACCATTTGTTGCGAATCGAGGATTATGTGCCGGCCAATGTGCAGGGAACCCGAAATGTCATCGATGCGTGCTTGCATAGCGGAACCGGCCGCTTGGTGTATGTGGGCACGGCTAACACTTTCGGCTTTGGCGATTTGCAGGATTTGGGCAACGAACAAAAGCCCATGCGACCGCCTGTGAGCCGGTCATTGTATGCCCGGAGCAAGAAGATGGCCCAGGATTTGGTGGATGCTGCCGCCCGTGATTTGCACGTAACCACCATTAGTCCGACCTTTATGATAGGCCCGCACGACACCAAGCCCAGTTCGGGACGGATGGTGCTGGCCGTGGCCGGGAAACGGATGGCCTTTTATCCGCCAGGGGGAAAAAACTTCGTGCACGTGGGCGATGTGGCCCGGGCCATTATCCGCAGTTTTGACTTGCGCCCGTCGGGCGAAAAATTCATCATCGCCCACGAAAATATGACCTACAAGGAATTTTTCCGTTTGGTAGCCGAGGAATACGGCCGGAAAACCTTGCTAATTCCGCTTCCGCGTCCCATTTTAAGTGTAGTGGGGTGGGGTGGTGATTTGGTGCGCAAGGCCGGTGTTCCCACGCAAGTGTCGTCGGTGAATTTGAAAATTTTGGGCATTTACAATTACTACGACAACCGTAAGGCCCGCGAAATGTTGGGCTTGGCATTTACTCCCGTGCGTCAGGCCGTGCGCGAAGCTATCGATTATTTTCGAAAAACGGGAAAATTGGCCTGACGAATCACGACTTTTACATAACTACTTTTCCGGCGTGGAGACAAGCCGCGAGGTTAATTATGAATTATGAATTATGAATTATGAATTATTAATGAATTGATTATCAATGATTTATTATTCTGAAAAATAACAGCGGCGCTGGCTCCACGCCGCCAAGCCGGGACGGCGCAGCCGGCCCGGCGATGAGCAAGGAGACCGAAGGGCTCCGCAGCAAGCGAAGTGAGACCAACGCGAAGCCGCAGGCGAAGCGTACGGGCTCCCGGAGCCGCGAAACAAGACAAGGCGCGGCCAATGGCGCCGGCCCGTGGGAGCCGATGGCTTGTGGAGCCGCGGAGTGAAACAAGGCGCGGCCAATGACATTGGCCTTTGGAAGCCGCAGGTTCACGGAGCCGCCGAGGAAACCGAAGGGTTCCGAGGCCCGCGGAGCAAGACCAAGGCCGGAGCGTAGCGAGGGCCTGCCGGCTTGCGAAGCCGCGAAGCAAGAC